>USDP01000036.1 GCA_900553545.1 uncultured Eubacteriales bacterium
TGTGTACCTGCGCCACAGCCGGATAAAACCAGACAGACAATAATAAAAGTCATACCCAATCCTCTGCTTTTTCTTTGTTTCTTCATAGGGATTCCTCCTTCATGCCTTCGCGCCGCAGCCCGACAAAAGGCAACAGAACACCGCTTTTCTCAATCCGATTGTAGCGTAAATCTACACTCATTGCAAGTAAGTTCCCCTTTTCTTCATAAAATTCTAAGAAAATTGTAAGAATTGAGGGATAATTCTCCACTTCACAGATACTGATATCTCCTTCGCAGGGCGGAGAAAGCACCTATGGTAATCAGGATAGAGGCAAGCTCCGCCACCGTAATGGCGCACCAAACGCCATCCAAGCCGAAAAAGAGGGGCAAAATCAAAACTGCCGCCACCTCAAAAACAACTGTACGCAGGAAGGAAATTGCCGCAGAAACCATCCCGTTGTTCAATGCCGTAAAGAACGAGGACGCGAAAATATTGAAGCCCGCGAACAGGAACGCGAACGAGAACAGCCGGAACGCATGACACGTCAGCGTATAGAGCCCCTTGTCATATCCGACGAACAGCCGCGCCAGCGGCGCTGCCAACACCTGTGCCAGCACCGCCATCACGACGCCCGCTCCGCACATCAGCTTCACGCTCTTGCCCAGCATATTCTTCAGCTCCGTGTGGTTCTGCGCGCCAAAGTGGAAGCCGACGATCGGCGCACAGCCGATCGAATAGCCGATGTCGATCGCGATGAACACGAACTGCACATACATCAGGACGCCGTAGGCCGAAATGCCGTCCTCGCCGATGTATTTCAGCAGCTGGAAATTGTAGATCATGCTGACGATGGACGACGAGATATTGCTCATCAGCTCGGACGAGCCGTTTCCGCAGGCGTTCAGGATGGGACGCAGCTCCAGCTTCGTCCGCACGAGGCGCAGCTTGCTCGAATTGGGCCGCAGGAAGTAGATCAGCGGGAACAGCCCGCCCACGCACTGGCTCAGGCCCGTCGCGATGGCCGCGCCCGCGACGCCCCAGTGGAAGCCCGCGATGAACAGCGCGTCGAGCGCCATGTTCGTCACGCCCGCCGCGACCGTTGCAATCAGGCCAAGCTTCGGCTTCTCCGCCGCGATCAGGAAGCTCTGGAACACGTTTTGCAGCATGAACGCCGCCGTGAACGAAATGACGATCCGTCCATAGAGCACACAATCGTGCAGCATCTCGTCCGTCGCGCCGAAGAAGCGCGCGACCTTTTCCATCATCGTCACGCCGAACACCGTCAGCACCGCGCCAACGAGCAGCGTGAACAGGATCATCATGGTAAAGTACCGCTTTGCCTTCTCCGGTTCGCCCTCGCCGAGGACTTTGGACACGAGGGCCGTGCCGCCCGTGCCGATCATGAAGCCGATGCCGCCCAGCACCATGATAAACGGCATCACGAGGTTGATGGCCGCGAATGGCGTCTTGCCGGCGAAGTTCGACACGAACAGGCCGTCTACTACGCCGTAGATCGACGTGAAGACCATCATCACGATCGACGGCAGCACGAAGCGCAGCAGCTTTTGATACGTAAAATGGTCAGAAAGTTGAATTTGCGTCTTTCTCATCTCTATGTTCAGCCGTGTTCTGCGGCAATTCCCCCTTTTTTCGGATACGCTCTAGATCGCCTTGCTTTCACGCAGCCGCTCCTCCAACAGGCGGCAGAATGAATGCAGTCCCCGGACAAACGCCGCGCGCTCGGCCTCCGGCATGGCACAAAGCGCCGCGGCCTCTGCCTCGAGCACGCGGTCGATCCATGCTCTGGCGAACTGTTCACCCTTTTCGGTCAGCGCCACGCGCTTGCTCCGCAGATCCGCGCCGCTCGTCCGCGCGAGATATCCCTCGGCCTCCAGCTTTTTCAGCGCGGAGTGAACCGTCTGCTTCGGCTCGATCAAAAACTCGCAGATCTCCGCCTGCGTGAACTGCCGTTCCTCTGCCCGCAGCGTGTATAGGATCCAGAACGCGCACTCTGAAATGCCGCACTGCTTCACCGCGCACCGATAGAGGTCGTCGAGCCGTTTCGTCTCCCTGTTGTATTCCAGCAGCATCCGCTTTGCATCCTGTTCCATACGCACCCTCCGATTGTCCGATTTCAGACCAACGAGAGGCATTATAGTCCGATTTCAGACATTTGTCAAGTGTTATTTTTACAGCAAATCAAAAACTCCATCCGCTCCTGAAGAAGCGGATGGAGTTGAGATTTTTGGGGTTTTACCGGCCCACGCCTTGCAGCAGGCCGGATTTTGCGGACTGCTCCGTGTCGTCCGATTCGTCATAGGCGTCATAGGGTGCATTTGGGTCGTGTACCCGCTTCCCAAACAGGGAGCCGAGCTGCTCCTTGTGTGCAAACGCAAATGCGAAATTGTCTGTCCAGCCCGTGTGTCCCGTCAGGAAGACCGGGTTCAGACCGCGCGCACGCAGCTTTTCCTCCAGCGCCGCGAGCGAACGCACCGCGAGCTTGTTGTCCTCGGCCAGCGCGGAGATGAAGCTGTATCCGCCGTCTGCGCCGAACCAGATCGTGTCGCCGGTAAACAGATAGTTGTCGTCGATCAGATAGACCATGTGGCCCCACGTGTGCCCCGGCACGAGGAAACATTCGATTTTGATGCCGTCAATATCGAGAACTTCGCCGTCGCGCAGGAGCACCTTTTCGTTATGGATCGTCACCTGCGGCAGCTTGTAGAGGTGGTAGATGACTTTGCGCCGCGTCTCGCCGGTGAGATAGCGGTTTTCGATCTCGCCGACGTAGAGCGTTGCGTCCCGGAAGAAGCCGGGGCTGTCCGCCTCGACCGCGCCGACGTGGTCGGTGTCCTGATGGGTGATGAGGATGTGCCGGATGGACTTCGGGTCGATGCCGAGCCAGCCCATTTTCTCTTCCAGCCGGTCATAGTTATAACCCGCGTCGATCATAATCGTCGTCCCGCCCTTGCGGTAAAAGAAGATATTCGCCACCCACTCGCGCACGCACGCCACATGCTCGTCGACCCAGCCGGTGTTCAGCGGCTTGAAGATCTCTTTGCCGCGATACATCCGGCTCATTTTCTTCTTCTGAAATTCCGTCGCTTTTTTGGACATGTCCTTCCCTCTTTCCGCGATTCCGCCGCCTCTGCTTTTTAGTTAGTGTTATCTAACCGCCGTTCCGGCAAAAGGGCCGCCTGCGCGGCCCTTTCTATTCTGACATACTATATGCCATTTTCAAGTCTGTTCTCTCTTATTTTCCGCGTTTTGCGTTTTCCAGATTGATCTGACGGCGGTTTTTCACGTCGGCGGCCATCGGCTGGATCTCGCCCGCGTCCATCAGGGCCATCTTGGTCAGCATCGGGCCGACCAACTCATAGACGAGGATGGAAAAGAGCGTAATGTTGCGGATGAGGCCGCCTTCGGGGCCGAGCTCCTTGGCCGTGACACACATGCCGAGCGCCACGCCCGCCTGCGGCAGCAGCGTGATGCCGAGGTATTTACAGATCGCCGGGCTGCACTTCATCAGCTTCGCGCTGTAATGCGCGCCGAGATATTTGCCGAGCGAACGCGTCACGATGTAGACGAGGCCGATCAGGACGATCATCTTGTCGGCAAACACCGAAAGCTCCAGCTCTGCGCCGGAGATAACGAAGAACGTCGCGAACAGCGGGCTGGTCCAGCGGTCGGCCTTGGCCATGATCTCTTCGGACAGCGGGCAGAGATTGCAGAACACCGTGCCGAGCATCATGCAGACGAGCAGCGAGGAGAAACCGATCTTGACCGGGCCGATCTCAATCTCCTGCATGGCGAGCGCCGCGGTCAGGAAGACGAAGGCGATCGTCATATTCAGGCGGTTGGTATTGGAGTTGAAGAGCTTTTCGAGCTGCGTGAGCAGCCAGCCCATGACCGCGCCGAGCAGCAGCGAGCAGACGATCTCGAGCAGCGGATTGACCAGGATCGACACCAGGTCGAACGCGCCAACGTTCATCGCCTTCGCGATGCCGAAGGAAACGGCGAACACGACAAGGCCGACCGCGTCGTCCAGCGCGACGATCGGCAGCAGAAGATCGACCAGAGGGCCTTTTGCCTTGTACTGCCGGACGACCATCAGCGTGGCGGCCGGGGCCGTCGCCGTAGCGATGGCCCCGAGGGTGATGGCCTGCGCAACGGAGAGCGCGTCAGAAAGCGTGGCGATGGCGATGAGCGCGATGTCGACAAGCAGCGTCGCGGCCAGCGCCTGAAGGACGCCAATCACGGCGGCCTGTTTGCCGGTATGCTTCAACGAGGACATACGGAACTCGTTGCCGATGGAGAACGCGATGAAGCCCAGCGCGACCTCGGACACGAGCGACAGGTGCTCGACATTTTCATAGCTTGTGAAACCCAGCCCGTCGATGCCGAGGCGGCCGAGGCAGTATGGCCCGATCAGCACACCGGCGACCAGATAGGCCGTCACCGCGGGCAGCTTGAGCGGTTTGAACACGCGCGTCATCAGAAGACCCGCGAGGACCGCAATAGAAAGCGACAATAAAGTACTCATAATGATTCCCTCTCATATTTTTCAATTCCAGCATCCCATTATAGTGAGGAAAGCGCCAAAAAACAAGTACAAATTCCGCCAAATCGCAGTGAATTTCCAAGTCGGATTTGTCAGTTTTTCCGTCTGCTCTCCTGATTTTTCTCCGCACCATGTAGGGGCCGACGACTCTGTCGGCCCGATTTGCGCCCCCGTTCTTTTCTATCTCTTAATAGAGAAAGAAAAGAACCGCCGCGGCGTCAGAAGAAGCCAGCTGCACGCGATCTTGATGATGGCGGGCAGGAACATCTTACGAATCCAGTTTGTAGGGGACGGACAATACGAAAAAGCGCCCGGATCGTGGTCGATCCGGGCGCGGGTTTGATCAGGGATTTACTTTTTCATCGCGATGGCCTTTTTGGCCTTCTCGACGATGCCCTCGGCGGTAATGCCGTAGGCTTCGAGCACCTGCGGAGCCTTGCCGCTGCGGCCGAACTCGTCGTTGACGCCGTGGCGGACGACAGGGATCGGATAGGTTTCGCTCAGGAACTCGGACACGGCAGCGCCAAGGCCGCCCATGACGTTCGCCTCTTCGGAGGTGACGATCGCGCCGGTCTCCTTCGCGGCCTTGAGCACCAGCTCGGTATCGAGCGGCTTGATGGTGTGCATGTCGATGACGCGGGCGGAAATGCCGTCCGCGGCCAGCAGCTCGGCGGCCTTGAGCGCCATCTGAACGTTCATGCCGACGGCGATGATGGTGACGTCGGAGCCGTCACGCAGCGTGACGCCCTTGCCCAGCTCGAACTTGTAGCCGGGGATCTCGTCGGTCACGGTCTCGACCGCAAGGCGGCCAAGACGCATGTAGGCCGGGCCGTCGTATTCGACGAGGGCCTTGACCGCTTCGCGCATCTCGTTGCCGTCGCACGGGCAGAGGACCATCATGCCGGGGATGGCGCGCATGATCGCGAAGTCCTCGATGCACTGATGCGTCGCACCGTCTTCGCCGACGGACAGACCGCCGTGGCTGCCGACGACCTTGACGTTCAGATGCGGATAGCAGACGGAGTTGCGCACCTGCTCCCACGCGCGGCCCGCCGCGAACATCGCGAACGTGTTCACGAACGGCTTATAGCCGCAGGTCGCCATACCGGCGGCGACGCCGACCATATCGCACTCGGCGATGCCCATGTCGAAGAACCGCTCCGGGCAGGCAGCCTTGAAGAATTTCGTCATTGTTGCGCCCGCGAGATCCGCGTCGAAGCAGACCAGCTCGGGATATTGTTCGCTCAGCGCGGCAAGCGCCTTGCCATAGGCTTCTCTGGTTGCAATTTTTTCCGCCATGTCTTAACCCTCCAGTTCCTTGATCGCAGCTTCCAGCTCGGCCCTGGCCTGCGCAAACTGCTCGTCGTTCGGGGCCTTGCCGTGCCAGCCGGCCTGATTTTCCATGAAGCTGACGCCCTTACCCTTGACGGTCTTCGCGAGGATGACGGTGGGCTGGCCCTTGGCGGCCTTCGCCTCTTCAAACGCCTGGTCGATCTGCTCGAAATCGTGGCCATCGATCTTGATGACGTGCCAGCCGAAGGACTCGAACTTCTTGTCGACCGGCTCGGTCGGCATGACCTCTTCGGTTGTGCCGTCGATTTGCAGGCCGTTGAGGTCGATCACGGCGCAGAGGTTGTCCAGATGGAACTTGTTGGCCGCCATCGCCGCCTCCCAGACCTGGCCCTCGGCGATCTCACCGTCGCCCAGGATGGAGTAGACGCGGAAGTCCTTCTTCGACTGCTTGCCGGCCAGCGCCATGCCGACGGCAACGGAGATGCCCTGGCCCAGAGAGCCGGTGGACATATCGACGCCGGGGTTATAGTGCATCTCGACGTGGCCGGACATGTGGCCGTCGATGCGGCGGAACATCTTCAGGTTCTCGACCGGGAAGAAGCCGCGCAGCGCGAGGATCGGATAGAGCGCCGGGGAACAATGGCCCTTGGACATGACGAAGCGGTCACGGTCGGGGTCGTGTGGGTTCTTGGGGTCGACGCGCATCTGGCTGAAATAGAGATCAGTCAGCACGTCCATGCAGCTGAGCGAGCCGCCCGGATGGCCGGACGCTGCGTCATGCACCATTTCCACGGCCAGCAGTCTGGCCTTCGCAGCCGTCAGTTTCAGCTGCGTCAATTTGGTTTTTTCCATGTGTTTCCCTTCCTTTGCTGCCGCGCGGAGCCTGTTTTTGTGTTGTTTTACAGCGGCACGGCTGTTTGTTCGTGTTGCTTTCTTGCTTTATTATACAACACTTGTGTGGACATTTCCAGTCCTTTTGTTGTCTTTCTTTGGGTCCTTTTCAAAACTGTCGTATTCGCACAAATCCGGTCCCGTTTTCTGTGAAAATCCACCGAAACGCGCCCCGCTACCAACCGCAAGATCGGGGAGCAATAGATCTTCTTCGGCGAATTTTGAAGCTCAGTTCTTTAAACTCTGCATTGGGGCCGGGATACGTCCGCCGCGCGCGATAAAGTCCGCAGCCGAGGCGGTATGCACCGGCATGATCGGCGCGGAGCCGAGCAGGCCGCCGAACTCGACCGACTCCCCTACGCCCTTCCCCGGCACGGGGATGAGGCGGATGGCCGTGGTCTTCGAGTTGACCATGCCAATGGCGGCCTCGTCGGCGAGGATGGCGGAGATGGTCTCCGCGCTTGTGTCGCCGGGGACGGCAATCATATCAAGGCCGACGGAGCAGACGCAGGTCATCGCCTCGAGTTTTTCGAGCGTCAGCACGCCGGACTGGGCCGCGGCGATCATGCCCTCGTCCTCCGAGACGGGGATGAACGCGCCGGAGAGTCCTCCAACCGAGCTGGAGGCCATCAGGCCGCCCTTTTTCACCGCGTCGTTCAGCAGCGCGAGCGCCGCCGTCGTCCCGTGGGTACCGCAGGTCTCGAGGCCCATTTCCTCCAGGATACGCGCGACGCTGTCGCCGACGGCGGGCGTCGGAGCCAGGGACAGGTCGACCACGCCGAACGGCACGCCGAGGCGGCGCGACGCCTCCTGCGCGACGAGCTGACCCATGCGCGTGATGCGGAAAGCCGTTTTCTTGATCGTCTCGGCGACTTCGTCAAACGGCGCACCCTTGACGCTTTGCAGGGCGTGATAGACGACGCCCGGGCCGGAGACGCCGACGTTGATGACGCGCTCTGCCTCGCCCACGCCATGGAACGCGCCCGCCATGAAGGGGTTATCCTCGACGGCATTGCAGAAGATGACGAGCTTCGCGCAGCCGAAGCCGTCGCGCTCGCGCGTCAGCTCCGCCGCTTCCTTCACGATCTGCCCCATGCGGCGCACGGCGTTCATGTTGATGCCGGCCTTCGTCGTCGCAACGTTGACGCTTGCGCAGACGAGATCGGTCTCGGCCAGCGCGCGCGGGATGGCGGCCAGCAGCCGCCGGTCGCCCTCGGTGCAGCCCTTGTGGACGAGCGCGGAAAATCCGCCGATAAAGTCCACGCCGCAGGTCTTTGCCGCGGCGTCCATCGCCTTCGCGAAGGGGACATAGTCCTCCGTCTCGCTTGCCCCGGCGACGAGCGCAATGGGCGTGACGGAGATGCGCTTGTTGACGATGGGGATGCCGAGCTCCCGCTCGATCTGGCAGCCGGTGGGCACGAGGTTTTCCGCCGAGCGGCAGATCTTGTCGTAAATTTTCTGCGCGCAGCGCTCCGCGTTCGGATCTGCGCAATCCAGCAGCGAGATCCCCATTGTGATGGTGCGGATGTCGAGATGCTGATGGTCGATCATATCGACCGTGGACATGATGTCAGAGTGATTCAGCATGGCCCGTCCCTCAGATCGTGTGCATCGCGGAGAAGATGTCCTCGCGCTGGATGCGGATGGCGAGCTGCATTTCCTCGCCCTTGGCGGCGAGGCGGCGCTGGATCTCATCGAACGCAGGCGCGCCCTCGGTGCTCTTGACGAGCATGATCATCGTGAACGTGTGCTCCATGATGGTCTGGCTGATCTCGACGACGCTGATCTTCATTTCGGCAAGCAGCGTGCAGACCTCCGCGATGATGCCCACGCGGTCCGGCCCGACGACCGTGATGATTGCTTTCATAATTTGTCCTCCCGAAAAATAGACTATAGCAGAAAAGGGCGTGCAGCGCACGCCCTTTTGCAGAGAAAACGAGGCTTTGCAGAGGCGGAACCTCTGGCGGTGAACGTAGGAGCGGCCATTGGTCGCCCCTACGTTTAGAATCGTAGTGAACTCGTAGGGGCGGGCGTTGCCCGCCCGACAATCCCTCCGTCAGCTTCGCTGACACCTCCCTTTACACAAGGGAGGCTTTTCCGCTGCGGCGGGGATTTCTCTCCCAGTCTGCGCAAAGCGCAGACAGCCCCCTCTTGGTAGAGGGGGCCTTTCCGCTGCGGCGGGAATGGGCCGATGAAGGCATCGGCCCCTACAAGCATACCTGTAAGACATACAGGCACAAAAAAGGCCCCAGAGGGGCCTTTTTCGTCAAATCTCAGATCTCGCCGGGGAACAGCGCCTCGATCGCGGCCTCTGCCGCGGCCTGCTCGGCGCGCTTTTTGCTGCTGCCGACGCCGCGGCCAACAGCCTTGCCGTTCAGCAGCACCTCGACCTCGAAATGCTTGTCGTGATCCGGGCCGGATTCGCCGGTCAGCTCATAGTGAATCTGCTGATCCTTCTTGCGCTGCACCAGCTCCTGAAACGCCGTCTTATAGTCAAAATTGCGCGGCCGGCCCTTCGGGATGTTCGACAGGATCAGCCGGTCGATGATCTCCTTCGCCGCGGCAAAGCCGCCGTCCATAAAGCTCGCCGCAATGACCGACTCCATCGCGTCCGACACGATCGAATCGCGCTTGCGTCCGCCGCCCTGCTCCTCGCCGTGGCCGAGCAGCAGATAGCTCCCCAGCTCGATCGTCGCGGCGGCCTCGGCCAGATTGCGTTCGCAGACGAGGTCGGCGCGGATGCGCGTCAGCTCGCCCTCGGGCTTGTCCGGATAGTTGCGGTACAGATAATCCGCCACCACAAAGCCCAGAATCGAGTCGCCCAAAAATTCAAGACGCTCGTTGTCCGGCAGATGCCGTTCGCGGTTTTCATTGGCATAAGAGCTGTGTGTCAGCGCGTTTTCCAGCAGCGCCTTATTTCGGAACGTATATCCAAGCCCCTGTTCAAGTTTCGTCAGCATGCTCCAGCTCCTTCGGCACTGCCATCTTCTCAATGTTGTCCTGAATGTCCTGCGTGATGTTGGCCTCCACGGCGTTCACCGCCTGGCGCACCGCGTGATAGAACGCCAGCTCGTCCGACGAGCCGTGCGCCTTCACCACCGGCTTGCGCAGCCCGAGCAGGAGCGTCCCGCCCGTCTCGCGGTAGTCCATCTTCTTCTTGAAGTCCTGAATCCCGCTGCGGCAGGCCAGCGCGGCCAGCTTCGTCAGGAAGTTGCGCTTGAACATGTCCTTCATCATGCCGGACATGAACTTTGCCGTGCCCTCGATGGTCTTCAGCAGCACATTGCCGGAGAAGCCGTCCGCCACGACCACGTCCGCGCCGCCGAGCGGCACGTCCCGCGCCTCGATGTTGCCGATGAAGTGGATGTACCCGGCGTCGCCCGCCTTTTGCAGCAGCGGATAGACCGCCTTTTGCAGCTCGCCGCCCTTGCTGTCCTCCGTGCCGATGTTCAAAAGCGCCACGCGCGGCCGCTCCACGCCGAGCAGCTTCCGCGCGCAATACGATCCCATAAATGCGAATTGCAGCAGAAATTCCGGCGTGCAGTCCGCCGTCGCGCCGCAGTCGATGAGCATGACGCTGCCTGTGGCCGTCGGGATAATCGGACCCATGGCCGCGCGGCGGATGCCCTTCACACGCCGCACCGTCAGCGTCGCCGCCGAGAGCAGCGCCCCCGTCGATCCGGCAGACACGAATGCGTCCCCGCCGCCGTCGCGCAGCATCTGCAAGCCGACAACCATCGAGGACTGCGGCTTCTTTTTCAGAACCGTCGCCGGGTCGTCGTGCATGTCGACGACATCGTCCGCATTCGCGATCTCCACGCCCTTCGGCAGCGTCTGGATCTGATGGTCGGCGAGGGCTTTGAGGATCTCCTCCCCGCGCCCGACGAGCACGACCTCCGTCCCCAGCGCCTCCGCCGCGCGGATCGCGCCGAGCGCCGCAGCCGCAGGCGCGTTGTCGCCGCCCATGGCGTCCACTAAAATGCGCATAATTGCCTCCTTACTTCATCGCATCGATGATGGCAAGCGACCGCTGCGCGATCGCCAGATTCTTGTTGGCCTTGCCCTTGACCCGGTAGCCGAGCGGACTCATAATGCCGAAATTAACGTTCATCGGCTGGAACGCGCCGATGCTCGTATCGGAGATGTAGAGCGCGAGCGCGCCGATGGCCGTCTCGCGCGGGAAGTCCGGGAGCGGCTCGCCCTTCGCCGCCATGGCCGCCGCCGCGAGATAGCCCGACGCGGTCGACTCCACGTAGCCCTCCACGCCGGTCATCTGCCCGGCGAACGCGACCAGCGGATCGCGCCGGTCGGCATAATAGCGGTCGAGCAGGCGCGGGATCGCATAGTCCTCCAACTGTTCGTACGGCACGAGCGTCCATCCTTCGGCAGCGGAGGGCCATGCGTCGAGCGCGAGGCGGTGATACGCCGCGTGGAGGGTCTGGTGCGACAGCTGGTGTTTGGGCATACGGATCGTCCGCACCAGCCGGTAGGGAAGCGTGCCGAACATGTCGCGGAAGGGCGGGGCGGCGGCCAGCTCCGTGAAATCCAGCGGGCGGTCGCTCTCGATCGCCGGCAGGTCGTACAATCCCTGCCAAATGTCTCCTTCCGGTCTCCGCCGCAGGGCGATGCGTCCGCCGCATTCCAGATGG
>USDP01000037.1 GCA_900553545.1 uncultured Eubacteriales bacterium
GACCGCGGAGCGCGTCGGCGCGCCGGCGTCCTCGCCAAAGAGGGAGACGAGCAGATTGCTCGCGCCGTTGGCGACCTGCGGCTGGGAATAGAAATCATCCGCGCTGGCCACGAAGACGAGGATCTTCACCACATCCGCGACGCGGTTGAGGTCGCCGATCTTCTTTTCCAGCACGGCCAGCACGTTCAGCATGCAGTTCTGCGCGAATTTCTGACCCTCTTCGACGGAGTATTCCTGGCCGAGCTTGCCAGCCGCCTGCACGCTGCCGATCACGGGGCCGCAGCCGGAAATGTACGCATAGCCGTCTTCCGTCAGCTTGCACGGTGTGTAGACGCCGCCCTTGGCCGGGGCCTCCGGCAGGGTCAGACCCAGTTCCTTCAGTTTTCCGTAGACATCCATAGTAAAAACCTCCTGTATGGTCATTTCAACATTTTTGTGCTCACAGGTACCGTCCGCGCGCTTCGATGGGGATCATGCGCTCGACGCGGCCATTGCGGATGCCGTAGATCTTATCGACCAGATTCGGCAGGACGCAGGCGTGATTCGGGATGATGGCGATCTTGTCGCCGATCTCAAAGGGCAGCGGTTCGTCGCTCTCGACGAAGCCGTGCTCCTCATTGAGCTTGGTGATGCGGATCTCGGGGTGGCCGACGACCCAGCCGTAGCCGGGGCGGTGGCCGCAGAGGTCGGTGGTGAGCGTTTTGCTGCCGGCGTCGATGATGGCATGATGGTCGTCCATCTTGCAGACAACGGTGCTGACGGCGCGCAGCGCGCACTCCTGCTCGACGGCAAAGCCGGTCGCCAGCGTGGCGACGTCGTTGAAGATATAGTTGCCGCAGCGGACCTCGGTGATGCCCTCGAGGTATTTGCAGCAGCGCGCGGAATAGGAGTTGCCGCCGCTGAGCACGTCCATGCGGTAGCCTTTGGCGCGCAGCAGCTCCGCCGTGCCGACAAGCTCATCATGCTCCCTCTTCGTCTGGGCCTCGTAGCCCTCGCGTGTTGTCTCGGCATAGATCAAGCCGCCGTAATACATCAGGCCGCAGATTTCGAGACCGGGCAGATCGCGGATGGAGTCCGCAAAGGCGACGGCTCCCTCGTAGGGCGGGACACCACCGCGGTGCAGTCCACCGTCTATCTCGATAAGAACGGGGACCTTCTTGCCGATCCGCTCGCCGAGGGCGGACAGCTGCTTTGCACCATAGATGCTGTTGACCTCGGTGCTGACCCGAATGCGCTGCATCAGGCGGCCCAGCCGCTCCATCTTATCCTCGCCGATCAGGGGATAGGCGATAAAAATATCATCGATGCCATAGTCAGCCATCGTCTCTGCCTCGCTGAGCTTTGCGCACGTGATGCCGCGCGCACCGCAGGACAGCTGCTCCAGCGCAAAATAAACGCTCTTATGCGGCTTGATGTGCGGACGCACCCGGATCCCGTAGGTGCGGTTCAGCGCGTCCATCTTCTTCAGGTTTTCTGTGACCTGCTCCAGCTCGACGACGACCGACGGCGTCGAAATAAGATCATACATCGGACAGCACTCCTTTTCCCTAAATTCAGAACATTGTTCCACGATACGGAACGATAATATTATACGATACGCAAGCCGAAAAGTCAACAATAATCCGGCTTGCGCGGGGTATGTGATCGGTCTTACAGATGTGTACGCCCGGCGGGGAGCTTGACTTCGGTGTAGCCCATGTGGTGCGAGAGATCCAGCGCGGCGTCACGCATCTTTTCATAGACATAGACCTCTTCACAGCGGTCGAGCAGGCCGTGCCCGGAGACGCTCATCGCCGCCATCACTTTGCGCGTATAGTCGTAGATCGGAACGGCCAGACAGCTGCTGTCGACGGTGTGCTCACCGCGGTCAGTCGCGTAGCCGCGTTTGCGCACCAGTGCGACCTCACGTGCAAGATCTTCATAGTTGGTGATCGAGTTCGGCGTGTAAGGCTCGTAGGAAAGCTGCTGGGCCACGTGCTCGAACTCCTTCAGTGGCAGAGAGGCCAGCAGGACCTTGCCGAGTGCGGTGCAGTAGAGCGGCTCACGCTTGCCGATGGAGGTATAGAGCCTGAGGCTGTTGCGCTGCTCGGTCTTTTGCAGGTACATGACCTCGTTGTTTTCCAGCACGCCGAGATAGGTCGTCGCGTGCAGGATCTGTGCCAACGTGTGCATGATCGGCTCCGCCTCGGTCTTCAGCACGATCTTATTCAGATAGAGACTGGCCAGCTCTACAAATTTATATCCCAGCGAATAGACGCTGGTCTCCTCGTTCTTCTCGACATAGTGCCGGTTGGTGAAGGTCGCGAGGATCCGGTGCACGGTGCTCTTGGGGAGCCCCGTTGCGGCGACAAGCTCGGAAATGGTCATGCCATGTTCCGCCGTGGCCAGCAGCTCGATCAGCTCCAGGCCCCTGTCAAGCACCTGAACATTGGTTGCGCCCAAAAAACCGCCTCGTTTCTCATGGTTTCTGCTTCTGTTTTTACGTTTTCACAATCGCGTACAGCTGCACTTGATATGATTATACTGAAAGTGAGCAAAAAAAACAATGCGGTTTCGACGAGAATTGCGTGTAAACGTGAAAATTCGGCGTTTGTTCCAAGATACGGAACTGACATAGCGAAAATGGAACGGCGTTTTTGTGCAATGTCACAGTTTTGCGAAAATCCGTCACAAACATGTTGACATTTTCAGCGGAACGTCCTATCTTTGTTCTGTACAGAGCGGGGTGCGTTCCACGAAGCGGAACAGACTAGAATCTGCGGTGTGGACGTCCACTCTGGATAACAGACTAAAAAATATGGAGGAAAAGTATGAAAAAAGTATTAGCGCTTGTTCTCGCCGTGCTCATGATCGTTTCCATGTGCGCCTGCAGCTCGGCAAAGAAGGAAGACACCGTTGAAACCATCAAGATCGGCCTTGCGTTCCCGATGTCCGGTACCGCGGCGATGGCCGGTAAGTACAGCACCCACGGCGCCGACGTTCTGAAGGAAGAGCTCGGCGGCAAGATCACCGTCGGTGACAAGGAGTATCCGGTCGAGTTCGTCACCATGGACACCGAAGGCTCCGAAGAGAAGACCACCAACGTCTATCAGAAGCTGATCGAGGAAGAAAAGGTCATCGCCATCGTCGGCCCGGACTCCTCGAAGTGCATGCTGGCTGCCGCTCCGATCGCGCAGAACGCGAAGTGCCCGGCCATCACCACCTTCGGCACCAACACCGCTGTTACCGAAGTCGGCAACTACATCTTCCGTGCCTGCTTCATCGACCCGTTCCAGGGTTCCGTTGCTGCGGCCTACTGCGATCAGCAGGGCTATAAGACCGCCTGCATCATGTTCAACAACGCTGACGCTTACGCTGTCGGCCTGAAGGATGCTTTCGTTGAGAACTTCAAGGGCGAAGTCCTCGCCATCGAAGAGTACTCCGGCTCCGACGTCAAGGACTACAACGTGCAGCTGACCAAGCTGGCCGCGCAGAACCCCGACGTCCTGCTGCTCCCGAACCTGAACGTCGAGCTCGGCCTTCAGATCCAGCAGGCCCGTACCGCTGGCCTGAACTGCCCGATCATCTGCGGCGACAGCGCCGACACCCCCGACGTTGCGAACGTCGCCGGCCCGGCCATCGAAGGCGTCGCTTACGTCTCCGCGTTCTCTGCCGAGTCCACCGACGAGGCTGCCAAGAACTTCGTTGACGCTTATGTCAAGCTGTATCCGGACGAACTGCCGAACTCCAACGCGGAGCTGACCTATGAGACCGCAAAGATGGTCGTCTGGGCGATCCAGAACGCCAAGACCCTCGACCGTGACGGCGTGCGCGACGCGCTCGACACCATCGACGGCTTGGAGCTGCCGTCCGGCAAGATGACCATGGATCCCACGACCCGCAACCCGATCAAGGGCGGCGTCATCATGCAGTATGACGCAGAGGGTGTGACCCACTACGTCTCCTCGGTCAATCCGTAATCCCTGAACTATAGTGTGCTGGCTGCGCGTTTGCCAGCCAGCACACTTCTTTTATTCTTTTCCAGAACGGAGGCAACTGCTTTGGCAACAATCCTGCAATATTTAGTATACGGCCTTCAGTTGGGAAGCGTTTACGCGCTGCTGGCGCTGGGCTATACCATGGTCTATGGTATCGTCGGCATGATCAACACTGCGCACGGCGACTTCCTGATGATCGGCGCGCTTGGTACATACTTTATCGCCAAGCTCTTTGACAATATGTCCATCGACGGGACGTATCCGATGCTGGCCGTCGGCTGCATCATCCTCATCGCGATGGTCATGACTGGCGGTATTGCCTCCGGCGTGGAAGCCATCGCATATCGCCCCCTGCGCAACAAACCGCGCATGATCGCCCTGATCACGGCGGTCGGCGTGTCGATGTTCCTGGAGAACTTCCCGCGCGCCCTGCCGTTCATCGGCCCGAACCCGCGCCCGTTCCCCACGCTCTTCACGCCAAAGACCTTCAATATCCTCGGCGCATCCGTCACCTCGACGCAGATCATCATGATCTTGCTCGCGGCCATCACGATGCTGGCCCTTGACCGGCTGGTCGCCAGGACCAAGATCGGCGGCCAGATGCGCGCTGTCAGCATGGACAAGGACGCTGCGTCCCTGATGGGCATCAACGTCAACAAGGTCATTTCCATCACTTTCTTCATCGGCGGCGCGCTCGCCGCTGTGTCCGGCATCTGCTATGCCAGCGCCTATCCCCAGGTCGAGGTCTACATGGGCTCTTGGCTCGGCAACATGTCCTTCGTCGCGGCCGTGCTCGGCGGCATCGGCGACATCCGCGGCGCAATGCTCGGCGGTTTCATCCTTGGAATCGCGCAGATCTTTGCGACTGCCATCAACTCGACCTTCGGCTATGCCGTCGGTTTCATCATCCTGATCGTGATTCTTCTCGTGAAGCCTGCGGGCATCATGGGCAAGCTGACCACGGAAAAGGTCTAAGGAGGGCGGATACCATGAAAACTGCAACCACCAAGACCGCGCCTCTGTTCCTGAGAAAATTCGGCCCGCTGCTCGGTGCGATCGCGTTCTATGCACTGATCATGATCCTGCGCAGCGCGGATATTATCAACGGCTACTATATGCAGGTCATGCTGTTCGCGGGTGTCAACGTCATGATGACCGCCAGCCTGAACCTTGTCAACGGCTTTACCGGCCAGTTCTGCATCGGCCACGCGGGCTTCATGTCCCTCGGCGCCTACGGCAGCGCGGTCATTACGACCCTGGTATTCAAGGGCACCAGCGTGGCTCCGGCTGCGCAGATCCCGGTGTTCCTGCTGGGCCTGCTCTGCGGCGGCATCGTGGCGGCGCTCGTCGGCTGCCTGATCGGCATCCCGTCCCTGAAGCTCAAGGGCGACTATCTGGCCATCGTCACGCTGGCCTTCGGCGAGATCGTCCGCGCCCTGCTCCGTCTCATCCAACCGATCGGCGGCGCACGCGGCATGATCGGCATCCCGAACTATGCCAACTTCTTCTGGATCATGCTCTTCGTCGTGCTGACGCTCTGGCTGCTGCGCAACCTGATCTACTCCCCGTACGGCAGAGCGTTCATCGCCATCCGCGACAATGAGATCGCGGCCGACGCCATGGGCATCAACACCACCAAGTATAAGATCATGTCCTTCTGCATCGCGGCGTTCATTGCCGGTGTGGCGGGCGGACTGTACGCACACGTGCTGTCCTTCATTCAGCCTGACTCGTTCAGCTTCACCAAGAGCTCCGATTTCCTGGTCTATCTGTACGCAGGCGGCAGCGGCTCGCTGACCGGCTCGGTCATCGGCGCGGTTCTGCTGACCATCCTGCCCGAGGTGCTCCGCTTCCTCGCGGACTGGCGCCTTGTGCTGTACGCACTGATCCTGGTCGTCGTCATGCTGTACCGCAGCGAGGGCCTGTGCGGCGGCAAGGAGGTCCCGTTCCTGCGCATCAAACGGTCTTCGCTCTATGAGCAGCCCCTGTTTGGCCGGAAAAAGAACGATACGTCCAAGAAGTAAGGGGAGGAGCTTGCTATGAGTATTCTTGAGGTCAAAAATCTGACCATTCAATTCGGCGGTCTGCGCGCGGTCGACGATTTCAACCTGAGTCTGGAAAAGGGCGAGCTGGTTGCGGTCATCGGCCCGAACGGTGCCGGTAAAACCACGATCTTCAACATGCTGACCGGCATCTACCGCCCGACAGCGGGTTCCATCGAGCTGGAAGGCGAGAGCCTGGTCGGCCTGAAGCCCTATCAGTTCGCGCAGCGCGGCATCACCAGAACGTTCCAGAACATCCGGCTGTTTGCCAATGCGTCCGTCGCGGACAACGTCAAGATGGCCGCCACGATGCACGGCAAGGACAACCTGGCCAGCTGCCTGCTCCGCACGCGGAAGATGGTCGAGCACGAACGGGAGCTCGACGAGAAGGTCATGAGCCTGCTCGAGCGCCTGAACATGGCCGACAAGGCGGATCTGCTGGCGAAGAACCTGCCGTACGGCGATCAGCGCCGTCTGGAGATCGCGCGTGCGCTGATGACCGATCCGAAGATCCTGCTGCTCGACGAACCGGTCGCCGGCATGATCACGACGGAGCTGGAGGAGATGGCGCAGCTGGTCGCAAAGATCCGCAAGGACTTCAATCTCAGCATCATCATGATCGAACATCACATGAACTTTGTTATGCCGATCGCGGACCGTATCAAGGTCGTCGACTTCGGCAAGACCATCTCGGAAGGCACCCCCGACGTGGTGCAGAAGGACCCGAAGGTCATCGAAGCCTATTTGGGAGGAGGATACCAGAATGTCAATGCTTGAGGTAAAGGATCTGCACGTGTCCTACGGCGCGATCAAAGCGGTACAGGGTATCTCCTTTGAAATGGAGCAGGGCGAGACCGTCGCGCTGATCGGATCGAACGGCGCGGGCAAGTCCACCACGCTGCGCACCATCTCCGGTCTGGAGAAGGCCAAGAGCGGCTCCATCGTCTTCCAGGGCCAGGAGCTGACGAAGCTCAAGCCCCATCAGATCGTCGAGCTGGGCATCGCGCACGTGCCGGAAGGCCGCCGCGTCTTTGCCCGCATGAGCGTCGATGAAAACCTGCGCATGGGCGCCAACATCATCAAAGACCGCGCACAGATCAAACAGGATCTCGAGCGCGTGTACGACATCTTCCCGCGCCTGCGCGAGCGCATGAAGCAGCAGGCCGGTACGCTCTCCGGCGGCGAGCAGCAGATGCTGGCCCTGGGACGCGCACTGATGACCAACGGCAGCCTGCTGATGCTCGACGAGCCCAGCATGGGCCTCGCGCCGATCATCGTCGAAGAAATTTTCAAGATCATTCGCCAGATCAATGAATCCGGCACGAGCATCCTGCTCATCGAGCAGAATGCGTTCCTTGCACTGACCACTGCCTCCCACGCTTACGTTCTGGAAACCGGCAAGATCACGATGCAGGGCAAATCGTCGGATCTGCTGGCTGACAAACGTGTGAAGGACGCCTATCTGGGCGCCTGATCGGAGAGGAGACCAAATCAGCTATGAATGTTTCTGAAAGACTTGCAAGATCTGCTGTTGTGCCGGTTGTCGTATTGGATGACGCAAAGGATGCCGTGGCAACGGCGAAGGCGCTGCTGGCCGGCGGTGTGGACGTGATGGAGATCACGTTCCGCACGGCTGCTGCTGCGGATTCCATCAAGGCTGTCGCCGAAAACTGCCCCGACATGCTCGTCGGCGCGGGCACGGTCATTACGCTTGAGCAGTGCAAAAAAGCCGTCGAGTGCGGCGCAAAATTCATTGTTGCGCCGGGCTTTGACGAAGAGGTCGTCCGCTGGTGCGTGGGCAATGGCGTCGCCGTGACTCCCGGCTGCGTTACCCCGACAGAGATCATGGCCGCGATGAAGCTCGGCCTCAAGGTCGTGAAGTTCTTCCCGGCCGGCGTCTATGGCGGCCTGTCCGCCATGAAGGCCCTGTCTGGCCCGTTCGGCGGGATCAAGTTCATCCCGACCGGTGGCGTCAACGGCCAGAACATCGGCGAGTTCATCGCTGCGCCGTTTATCCATGCCGTTGGCGGCAGTTGGGTCTGCCCGAAGGCGGACATCGCGGCGGGCAATTTTGAAAAGATCACCGCGCTCTGCAAGCAGGCGAGAAGCGCCGCGCTCGGCTTTGAGGTTGCGCACATCGGCGTCAACTGCGAAGATGCCGCGGCGGCGTCTGCCGTCTGCGAGAAGCTGAACGAGGCGTTCGGTCTGCCCGTCAAGGAAGGCAATTCCTCCATCTTTGCCTCCAACGGCATCGAGGTCATGAAGTCGATGTTCAAGGGGAAGAACGGTCATATTGCGATCCGCACCAACTCGGTGGAGCTGGCGGTGGCAGAGCTTGCAAAGAAGGGCTTTGCATATGACGAAAGCTCGGCAAAGTACAAAAACGGACGTATGACAGTTGCATACCTCAAAGACGAGTTCGGCGGATTTGCGGTACATCTGCTGCAGAAGTAAGGAGGAACATCATGAAATTTCTGACCTTTGGCGAGATCATGCTCCGCCTGAAAGCACCGGGAATGACGCGGCTGCTGACCGATCACTATCTGGAAGCTACCTTCGGCGGCGGCGAGGCCAACGTGGCCGTGTCGCTCGCGAACTACGGCATGGACGTCGGCTTTCTGACGGTCCTGCCCGATAACCCCATCACAGACGCCTGCGTGCGCGAGCTGCGCGGCTTCGGCGTCGACACCTCCCGTATCGTCACTGGCAACGGCCGCTTCGGCGTGTACTACGTCGAGGGCGGCGCGAACCAGCTGCCGAGCCGCGTGGTCTATGACCGCGCCTGGTCGGCCATCGCGATGGCCAAGCCCGGCGACATCGACTGGGACAAGGCATTTGCGGGCGTCGAGTGGTTCCATATCACGGGTATCACCCCGGCCATCAGCGAGTCCGCGATGGAACTCAGCCTGGAGTCCGTCAAGGAAGCGAAGAAACGCAATATCACCGTTTCCTGCGACCTCAACTATCGCAAGAACCTGTGGAAATACGGCAAAAAGGCCAGCGAGGTCATGCGCGAGATGGCCAAGTACGTCGATGTGGCGATCGCCAACGAGGAAGACGTACAGAAGTCGCTGGAGATCACCGTTGATGTCAATGTTGAGTCCGGCGAGCTGGACCGCGAAAAGTACCGCGCGCTCGGCAATAAGGTCCTGGAAAGCTATCCGAACATGAAGTGCATCGCCATCACACTGCGGGAGAGCCACAGCGCCGACTGGAACGGCTGGGCGGCGTGCCTGAACGACGGCAAGGACTTTTATGTGTCAAAGAAGTACGAGATTCGGGACATCATCGACCGTGTGGGCGGCGGCGACAGCTTTGCGGGCGGCCTGATCTACGGGCTGAACCACTATGAGGACAAGCAGTCTGCGCTCGAGTTCGCAGTCGCGGCGAGCTGCCTGAAGCACAGCATCCCCGGCGATTTCAACCGCGTCACCGTCTCCGACGTCACCAAGCTCATGGGCGGCGACGGCACCGGCCGCGTGCAGAGATAAAAAGGAGAGCATCAGCATCATGGAATGGATCAATGAAAAAGCCAAAACTCTGAAGCAGGGCGCCATCCGCGCCATGTTCGACCGCGCGAACACCATGACCGGCGTCATCAGCCTCGGCATCGGTGAGCCGGATATGCCGACGCCGAAGCTGGTCTGCGAGGCCTGCAAGGAAGCGCTCGACAAGGGCATTACGCATTATACGCCGAACGCCGGTACGCTCTCGTTCCGTCAGGCCATCGCCGAAAAGTCCTATCTGAAGGACCTGCACTATGACCCGAAAACGGAGATCATCATCACCAACGGCGGCATGGGCGCGCTGAGCCTGCTGTTCCTTGTCCTGCTGAACAAGGGCGACGAGATCCTGATCCAGGACCCGCAGTGGCTGAACTACGTGGCACAGGTCGCGTATTGCGACGGCACGGCTGTCCGTGTTCCCACGGATCTGGAGCACAACTTTGTGATGCAGCCGGAGACCATCGAAACGCTCATCACGCCGCGCACCAAGGCGCTGATGATCAACACGCCGAACAACCCCACCGGCTCCGTCATGACGCGCGAGACAATGGCGAAGATCGCGGAGCTGGCCGTCAAGCACGACCTGCTGGTGATCTCTGATGATGTCTACAACACGCTGCTCTACGCCGGGGAGGAAGCACCCTGCATCGCGGCTTTCCCAGGAATGAAGGAGCGCACGGTCATCGTCAACAGCTTCTCGAAGTCCTATGCCATGACCGGCTGGCGCATCGGCTTTGTCGCGGCCCCGGCGGAGATCGTTGACCGCATGACCAAGTGCCAGGAGAACTTCAACGCCTGCGCCAATGCGCCCGGCCAGTACGCGGCGACCGTTGCGCTCGACCATCCGGAGCTCTGCGAAGAGCTGCGTCAGGTCTTTGAGCGCCGCCGCAGCATCCTGCTCGACGGCCTCGCCAAGATCGACGGCATCCGCTGCAACCGCCCGAACGGCGCGTTCTACGTGTTTGCTGACATCAGCAGCTTCGGCCTGAGCAGCGTTGAGTTCTGCAACCGCCTGCTCGACGAGCAGAAGGTCGTCTGCATCCCGGGCAGCGCCTTCGGCGAATGCGGCGAAGGCTTCATCCGTATCGCATATACCTGCTCGGATGAGAACCTGCACGAGGCGCTCCGCCGCATCGATGCCTTCTGCAAATCACTCTGATATTTTCTTTTCCATTTTACCCCTTTTTCCACTCCTGCCGACGGCAGGCTCACAGCGCTGTACCTGAATGATTGACTGACGTTGAGCGTTCCTGTGCAGCGCTGTGCTGCATTTGAACTTATTGCTTTGAAAGGAAGATGTTCTATGGCACAGGATCTCTGCGCGCTGCTGCGCGAGAAAAAGCTCATTTCGATCGTCCGCGGCGCACCGACGGAAAAGATCACAAAGATCGCGGACGCGATCTACCGCGGCGGCTTCCACTTCATGGAGATCACGTTTGACCAGTCCGGAAAGACTCCGCATGCGGTGACAGCGGAGCAGATCCGCATCGTGCGCGAAGCGTTCGACGGTCGGCTGCATGTCGGCGCGGGCACGGTTATGACCGAGGCACAGCTGAAGCTCGCAGCGGAGGCCGGGGCAGAATATATCATCTCGCCGAATGTGGACACCGCGATCATCCGCGCGACGAAGGCCGCGGGCCTGATCTCGATCCCCGGCGCATTTACGCCGTCCGAGATCGCAGGGGCCTACCAGGCCGGAGCGGACTTCGTCAAGCTCTTCCCGGTGGACTGCGTCGACCTGAAGTACATCAAGGCCGTCCGCGCGCCGATCAACCATATTCCGCTTCTGGCGGTCAGCGGTGTGACGCCGGAGAACCTC
>USDP01000038.1 GCA_900553545.1 uncultured Eubacteriales bacterium
CCGGGGCTGTTGTATTGTTTTTCTCATCCAAGCAGCTCGCAGACCAGGTCGCTGTATGCGCCCGGATCTTCGAGCGGCAGACCCGCCATCAGCAGCGCCTGCGCGTAGAGGATCTCGACGATCTTCTTCGCCTTCTCCGGCTCCTGCGCCACGGCGATCTGGAGCTTCGCGAACATCGGATGCGAGGCATTCAGCTCCAGCACCTTCTCGGCCTTCATGTCCATCTCGGGGCTGACGCGCTTGAAGTATTTCTCCATCTCAAACGTCATCCCCTCGCCCGGAACGACGCAGACCGGATGGCTTCCCAGCGCGTCGGAGAGCTTGACCTCCTTGACCCGCTCGCCCAGCGTCTCCTTGACGAAATCGAGGGTCGTCTTCGCCTGCTCGGCCTTTTCCTCGGC
This sequence comes from uncultured Eubacteriales bacterium, assembly GCA_900553545.1. Lineage (GTDB taxonomy): Bacteria > Bacillota > Clostridia > Oscillospirales > Oscillospiraceae > CAG-170. The sequence continues at coordinate 402 of USDP01000038.1, forward strand.
GGCCTTCTTTTCCTCGTCGGTCTGGATGCCGAGGTCGTCCTGCGTCACGGAACGGAAGTCCTTCTCGCCGTACTTTTGCAGCGTCTGCGGTACGAAGCCGTCCACCTCATCGGTCATCAGCAGCACATCGAAGCCCTTTTCGCGCAGCGTCTCGATCTGCGGCAGCTTCGCCGCCCGGTCGCGGCTCTCCGCGCTGGCGTAGTAGATGTATTTCTGCCCCTCGGGCATTGCCTCGGCATACTCCTTGAGGCTGACCAGCTTGTTCTCCTTCGCCGACCAGTAGAGCAGCAGATCCTGAAGCAGCTCTTTCTTCGCGCCGTAATCATTCAGCACACCGTATTTCAGCTGTGTGCCGAACGCGCCGTAGAACTTCTCATACTTTTCGCGGTCGTTCGTCATCAGCTTCACGAGTTCCTGTTTGATCTTCTTCTCGAGGTTGTTCGCGATGAACTTGAGCTGCCGGTCGTGCTGGAGCATCTCACGCGAGATATTCAGGCTCAGATCCTGCGAATCGACCACACCGCGCACAAAGCGGAAGCAGTCCGGCAGCAGATCGGCACAGTTTTCCATGATCATCACGCCGGAGGAATAGAGCTGCAAACCCTTCTTGAAATCCTTCGTATAGAAGTCATACGGAGCCTTCGCCGGGACATAGAGCAGCGCCTTATACGTCACCGCACCCTCGACGTCCGCGTGGATGACCGCAACCGGATCTTCAAAATCATAGAACTTCTCTTTGTAGAAGCTGTTGTATTCCTCGTCCGTGACCTCCGACTTTTTCTTCTGCCAAATCGGCACCATCGAGTTCAGCGTCCGGTCCTCCTGCACCGTCTCATACTCCGGATGTTCGCTGTCCGCCGTGCCCTCCTTGACCTTCGTGGTGTCCATCATCATCTTGATCGGATACCGGATATAGTCGGAGTATTTGCGCACGAGCGTCTGGATGTCCCACGGCTTCAGGAACCGCGAATAGTCCTCGTCCTCCGTGTCAGCCTTGAGCTTCATGATGACGTCGGTGCCAACGCCGTCCTTCTCGCACGGCTCGATGGTATAGCCGTCCGCGCCGGACGACTGCCATTTCCAAGCCTGCTCTTCGCCATATTTTTTCGAGATGACCGTCACCTCGTCGGCCACCATGAACGCCGAATAGAAGCCGACGCCGAACTGGCCGATGATATCGATGTCCTCATCCTTGCTCTCTGCGTTTTCAAGGTCCTTCTTGAATTGCAGACTGCCGGATTTGCAGATCGTGCCGAGATTCTGTTCCATCTCGTCCTTGCTCATGCCGATGCCGTTGTCGCGCACGGTCAGCGTCCGCGCGTCCTTGTCCGCCTCGATGCGGATGACAAAATCGCTGCGGCTCAGGCCGACGTTCTCGTCGGTCAGCGCCCGGTAGGCCAGCTTGTCGATTGCATCGGATGCGTTCGACAAGATCTCTCGTAGGAAGATCTCCTGATGCGTATAAATTGAATGGATCATCAGATCGAGCAGCCGTTTGCTCTCCGCCTGAAATTCTTTCTTTTCCATAAATCGTCACGTCCTTCGCAGTTTAGCACTCGTTATATTCGAGTGCTAAGTTCATTCTAGCACAGCTTTTTCATTTTGCAAGCCTCTCCGCAAAAATTTACAAAGCGTTCAAGATTTGGCCGCGCAATCACCGGGCCGCAGTTTCTGTTATGTTTTCATTGTGCATTTTAACGAATTATTTGTTTCCATATTGACATTTTGTAGTAATTCGTTATACTAAAACTGTCACCGGTACTGTGCTGGGACATGACATTTCATCTATTTTCCCAAAAAAAGAAATCCTTCCGGTTCGCCGGAAGGATCTCTTTTATTTGTGCGGCAGTGGGGCGGTCGGGATCAGGCATGGGAATCGGGTTTGCCCGGTTTCTTCGGTACCCACCAGCCGCCTCTGTCGCAGTATCCGTTTCGTTCCATAAACGGGACGAGCACCCCGATCCGTCCGGTTTTGGGGATCTCGACGCCTTCACGCCTCAGAATTGCAAAAATCTCATGTTCCAGTTCATCCATGACCGCACCCCACGCATCCGTGATCCTGCACGCCTCCTGATGTTCCGGCGTTCCTTCCGGGTAATCATAGATATTGTCTTCGACCCACCAGAACTTGTTGCTCGCGGCTGCAAATGCCTTTGCCAAACCGGCTTCGCTGCGGTCTTGAGAATACCACTGACGGACGTCCTCCGGCGTCCGTTCCGGATCTGGTTCAAATCCCATAATCAATATGGGTTCCTGAGACGCTTCGTTCTCGTCTGTCATGCTTCATGCCTCCCCTCTTTCCCAAAAACAGGTTTCCCCTGGGCCGCGCCCAACCAGCATTGCCATACGGCAAAATTAAGCTGTAAATGCGTAAAACCATTGCGGATAAAAGAAAAGCCCTAAATTCCGAAGAATTTAAGGCCTTTGGTGCGCGAGGCGGGACTTGAACCCGCACGTCCGGAGTGGACACTAGAACCTGAATCTAGCGAGTCTGCCAATTCCACCACTCGCGCAGCTTGATTTGTGCGTCTCTCGACTGCTCGGATATCATAGCACAGCGGGCGCGCTTTGTCAAGAAGAATTCTCCACTTTTCCGTTCTTTTTCGGGACGCCTTCCGTTTATCATTAAATACCCTTATGGAGGATATGAGAAATAGATGTTTTACTTATATTTTGTGTGTGGTATAATGGCCGCAGAAATGATAGGAAAAGGAGCTTATTTATGAGCAACTGTGCAATTGTAGGCATCAACTGGGGCGACGAGGGCAAGGGCCGCATGGTCGACCTGATCGCAAAGGAATATGACGTCGTCTGCCGGTATCAGGGCGGCAACAACGCGGGCCACACCGTCGTCAACGAATATGGCAAGTTTGCGCTGCATCTGATTCCGTCCGGTATCTTCCTGAAGGGCGTCGTCAACGTGCTGGGCAACGGCGTTGTCATCGACCTCGAGCATCTGTGGGGCGAAATGAAGAGCCTGATGGATGCCGGTATTGAGATCACGCCGGAGAACTTCAAGATTTCCGAGCGCGCGACCATCGTCTTCCCCTATCACCGCGCGCTGGACGGTCTGGAAGAGGCCCGTCTGAAGGACAAAAAATACGGCTCCACGCTGCGCGGCATCGCGCCGGTCTACTCCGACAAGTATCAGAAGAAGACCATCATGATGGGCGAGCTGCTGTATCCGGAATACCTCAAAAAGCGTCTGGCCGGAATTCTCGAGTGGAAGAACCTCACTATCCAGAACGTCTACGGTGCAGAACCCTACAAGCTGGACGACATGCTGGCCTGGTGTGAAGAGTTCGGCTCGAAGCTCGCGCCCTATATCTGCAACACGACCAGGTTCCTCTATGACGCCGAAAAGTCCGGCAAGAACATCATGTTCGAGGCCCAGCTCGGCGCGCTGCGCGACATCGACTTCGGCATCTTCCCCTACACCTCTTCGTCCTCCTCGAACGCGGGCTACGCCTGCGTCGGCGCGGGTATCCCCGGCAGCCACGTTGACCGTACTGTCGGTATCGTGAAGGCATACTCCACCTGTGTTGGCGAAGGCCCGTTCACGGCGGAGTGGTTCGGTGAAGAGGCGGAAGCCCTTCGTCAGGCCGGTGCCGAATACGGCGCCGCGACCGGCCGTCCGCGCCGCGTCGGCCCGATCGATCTGGTCGCCACGCGCTATGGCGTACAGATTCAGGGTGCGACCGAGATCGCGCTGACGAAGCTCGATGTCCTCTCCTACATGAAGGAGATCCCCGTCTGCGTGCAGTATGAGATCCATGGCCAGAAGACCGACGAGTTCCCGTTCACGGCGGTCGTCGACGAGGCGAAGCCCGTCTTCACGACGATGCCCGGCTGGGGCTGCGACATCTCCGGCGTCCGCAAGTGGGAAGACCTCCCCGTCGAGGCGCGCAATTATGTCGAATATATCGAAAAAGCCATCGGCTGCCGCATCAGCTATGTCTCCGTCGGCGCGTCGCGCGACGAATACATCCAGCGCTGAGGCTCCGCGATGAAAGACCGATATGAAAGCCCGTTGGCGTCCCGCTACGCCTCGGACGATATGCTCCATCTGTTCTCCCCGGACATGCGGTTTGAGACGTGGCGGCGGCTCTGGGTATCGCTGGCGAAGGCGCAGCACGCGCTGGGCCTGCCCGTGACGCAGGAGCAGGTGGACGAGCTGGCCGCACACGTCTCCCCCATCGACTATGAACTCGTCGCGGCGAAGGAAAAGGAGCTGCGGCACGATGTGATGGCGCACATCTATGCCTTCGGCGCAGCTGCGCCCGGCGCGAAGGGCATCATCCACCTCGGCGCAACGAGCTGCTATGTCACCGACAACGCCGACCTTGTGCTCTACCGCGACGGACTCGTCCATCTGCGCGGCGAACTGGAGCAGGTCATGGTACAGCTGGCTGGCTTTGCCGACCGCTATGCCGCCCTGCCCTGCCTCGGCTACACGCACTATCAGCCCGCGCAGCTCGTCACCGTCGGCAAGCGCGCGACGCTCTGGCTTCAGGACCTGATGCTCGACCTCGAAGAGCTGAACGACGTGATCGCAGCCATCCGGTTCCTCGGCTGCCGCGGCACAACCGGCACCGAGGCCAGCTTTGTGGAGCTTTTCCACGGCGACACCGCGAAGATCGACGAAATGAACCGCATGATCGCCGCCGACTTCGGCTTCGACCGCCTCTATGACGTCTGCGGCCAGACCTATCCGCGCAAGCTGGACAGCCGGATTTTGAATGTCCTGTCCTCCATTGCGCAGAGCTGCTATCGCTTCGCGAACGACGTCCGCCTGTTACAGCATGACCGGCAGCTTGAAGAGCCGTTCGAGTCGACACAGGTCGGCTCCTCTGCGATGGCCTACAAGCGCAACCCGATGCGCTGTGAGCGCATCTGCTCGCTGGCCCGCTATGTGATGGCTGACGCGCTGAACGCGCCGATGACGGCCTCCACGCAGTGGTTCGAGCGGACGCTCGACGATTCGGCCAACCGCCGCATTTCCCTCCCGGAGGGCTTCCTCGCCGTAGACGGCATTCTCCGCCTGATGCAGAACGTGACGGCAGGTCTGCGCGTCAACGAGAAGATCGTTGCGAAGTTCGTCGCAGACTATCTTCCGTTCATCGCAACGGAAAACCTGCTGATGGCCGCAGTCGAGCGCGGCGGCGACCGGCAGCAGGTTCACGAAATCATCCGCCGTGCCTCCATGCGCGCGACCGAGGCGATGAAAAACGGTGAGCCTTGGGATCTCATTGCAGAACTGGCCGCCGAGCCTACCTTTGGCCTGACCGAGGCCGAGATCCGCGCGGAGATGAAGCCGGAGTCCTACATCGGGCGCTGCCCGGAGCAGGTCGCGGCCTTCACCGCCAAATGCCGCGGCCTCTGCACCGATGCAGCCAAGGCCCGCGCCGACATTACCCTTTGATCCTTTCCTATCCCCATCTTTTCCCCTTCATCGCGGAACCCGCGCGGCAGAGTCCTGCCGCGCGGGTTTCCCATTTTTTCACCCCTTCGGTCGCAATAAAAGTGTGATTGAAAATCCAAAAACAGGCCCACCCAGACTTGGATGGGCCTGTTTTGGTATCAAATCATTTTGTCAGCGCGTCAAATGCCGGTTTCAGATCTTCCAGCTTGCTCAGGCTGCACATGGCGTTCCACGCCATAAATCCGCCTGTCAGCCCCGCATCCTCCAGCGCCTGGATCTCCGCGCCGATCTCATCCGCGCCATACGTATTATACGGCGGGCGGATGGCGTCATACGCCTGAATCCATGTGCGGACAATGGCGGGGGTTGGCGTCTCGGCCTGACGCGCGGCGGCCTTGACGGACCAATCGTAGATTGTCTCGTAGGGATGCTCCCACGGGCGGTAGGTGCCGTCCTGGCTGAAATGGTCGGGATACGGCATGCCGCTGATCACGTCGACCACATTGCTGATCGCCGCCCAATACTGGCCGTAGGCCGTCACATACGTCTCCACGGATTCGCCAAAAACGTCCGCCCCGACATAGACGCCGAGATCGTGCAGCTCATCCGTCGCGTACATCAAAAAACGCTGGATGGCCTGTGCCTTTGTCTCATTGTTCTCGTTGCGATAGTCGATGGTTCCGGCCTTTTCATAGTCATACGTCCCGTCCGGGAAGCGGACGTAGTCAAACTGGATCTCCTGGAAGCCCATTGTCTCGACCGCATCCTTCGCCAGCGCGACCTTGTACTCCCACACGTAGCGGCAGAAGGCGCTCGGCCAATAGCTGCCCGTGGCCCGCAGGTAGAGCGGATCGCCGTTGTTGTCTGCGATTGCATATTCCGGATGGTCGCTCACGAAGAACGAATCGTTGAACGCCGTCAGGCGGCCGATGGCATAGAAGCCCGCGTCCTTGATCTTCTGGATGCACGCGCGGTATTCCTCGATCGTATTGCTCGCATACTGATAGGCCGTCGGCGAATATTCCTGATAGACCGGCGACGGATAGCCGACCGATGTGCCGTCGATGATGTTGACGACAACAGCATTGATATTCGTCGATTTTGCGTACTCGATATAGGCGTCGATGTTGTCCAGCACATCCGGGTCGCACGTCAGATAAAGCGCGTAGCAGGGGTTCGGCATGACGTTATCTTCAAAGTTCGCCTTCTCGCGCGGATAATAGTCGAGCGAGCCGCCGTCGCCGCCGCCCCAGCGGTCCAGCCGCCCCATGTGGATGGAATAGGAGCCGAAGCGGTCATAGATCTCCGTGGCCAGCTCCGGCGTCGCGGCGGTGTATTCGCCGCTGATGTAACCGGTGGACTCACCGTCGGTGACGTGGTAGAGGTGGACGACGCCGTTCGAGATGGAGTCGAAGCCCTGTCCCCTGCTGCACCAGCCCGCCCAGCTCAAATCCATCCGCCGAAAGGCGGAGGTTCTGCGGTGTGCGGACGTAGATGGTCTTTTCGAGAACGACCGCGTTCGGATCGTCGGTGAAGCAGTTCGAATCGACGTAGCCGTATTGCAGATCGTCAAAATAGGTCAGATAATACGTACTTCCGTCTTTTTTCAGGCTCTTTTCCGCGAGATACGTCACGGCGGAGCCGCGCGCCACTGCGCCGGTCTCTGCAAAGCCGGCATCGTAGCACGGAACGGTCGGCATTTCGGCGCAGATATAGGCCGCGCGATAGCGGCTGCCGGTCTGCGCGGTGTCGGTGACCGGCTCGTCCGGCGCGCCGGTGATCACGCAGATGAACAGCACGACCGCCACCAGGATCAGCACCAGCAGCAGAACCAGCCACGTATTCTGGCGCAGAAAGCGCTGCCACGCCTGTTCGCGCGCGGTTTTTTCCGGCCGTTTTTGTCTGGGAGCCGAAGCGTTCGTCCGGCGTTTTTTCATAGCAATTCCCTACTTTCTGTCTGCCTGTATTATACACCAACTTTTCGGGAATTTCCACCTTTTTTGCGTATTTTCATCAATTATCGCGTTTGCGCCACAGTTTCCGCTTCTGTCGCTCCATTTTGCAGTCTGCACATTGTGTTTTTTCGTCTTTTTGCTCCATTTGGAAACGAAATTTCAAAAATAATCCTTCACTTATGTAAACTCAAAACCGGAATTTTCGAAACTTTTTCCCAAAAATCGAGAAAACCGCGCCCGGCGAACACTCGCCGGGCGCGGTATCAATGCGACATTTTCAGAAACGCAAACAGACACGACGGGGAGATAGCCGCCAAAAGATCCGCCGAGGTCAATTCTCTTTCATGAGTTTACGGCGGGCAATATTGATCGTGCCCTCCTGCATCGCCCCGATCCAGGCCAGCGCACGCCCCGTGCCGTTGGCCACGCAGGAATCTGTGTCGTCCGCGATGGAGCACGGGATCTCCGTCCGCTCTGCAATCAGCTGGTCGAAGCCGTAGAGCAGGCTGCCGCCGCCCGTGAGCACGATGCCGTTCTGCGAAAGATCGGCCACCAGCTCCGGCGACGTATGCTCCAGCACCGAGAGCACCTCGTCCACGATCTGCCGCGCCGGGCGTTTGAACGCCTCGAGCAGCTCCGCAGACGTGACGCTCTCTTCGCGCGGCAGACCGGTCTTCAGGTCGCGGCCCTTCACCGTCATGACGGCTTCCTCTGCGCGCGGATAGACGCAGCCAATCGCAATTTTGACCTCTTCGGCGGTGTTCTGCCCGATCACCATGCCGAAGTGGCGGCGGATATATTCGATCACCGCGTCGTCAAACGTGTCGCCCGCGATCTTGATGGACGAGGATACGGCGATGCCGTTCATGCTGAGGACCGCGATGTCGGTCGTGCCGCCGCCGATGTCGACGACCATGTGGCCCGACGGCCCTGCGATGTCCAGCTTGGCCCCGAGCGCTGCGGCGAACGGCTCTTCGATCAGGTACACGCGCCGGGCCCCGGCCTCCATCGTGGCCTGAATGACGGCGCGCTCCTCCACCTCGGTCACGCCGCTCGGCACCGAGACGATCACGCGCGGCTTGATGAGGGAGAATTTGCTGATCTTTTTCAAAAACTGTTCCAGCATTTTCTCGGTCATCTCATAGTCGGAGATGACGCCGTCGCGCAGCGGCCGAACAGCCACGACGTTGCCCGGCGTGCGGCCCAGCATATTGCGCGCCGCCGCGCCGACCTGCAAAACCTTACCGGTGTTCTTATCCACAGCGACGACCGAGGGTTCGCGCAGGACAATGCCCCGCCCCTCCTCATAGACCAGCACGTTCGCCGTGCCGAGGTCGATGCCGATGTCTCGCGTCAGTTTCATGATGGTTCCCCTTTCTGTTCCGGGTTCTTTCTCGGTGTTGCAAGGGCCGCGCAGACAACGCTCTGCGCCCCCGCAGTGAGCAGCACGCGGCAGCACTCCGAGAGCGTCGAGCCGGTGGTGACAATATCATCGATGAGCAGCAGCCGTTTGCCCTGAAAAGTCTCCGGGCCATACGGCTGATAGACGCCGCGGACATTGGCCGCGCGCATCGCGGCGTCCGTCAGCGTGGATTGTGCGGGATTGTCCGTTCCCTTGGTCAGCGTCCGCGCCATCGGGACATCCAGCGCACGCGAAACGGCCTTGCAGAGCAGCTCCGCCTGATCATAGCCGCGCTTCTTGCGCCGCTCTCGGCTGACCGGTGCCCATGTGATGAGGTCAAATTTTCCGGCGAGCTTGTCCCCAATCGTGACGGCCATCCACTTGCCGTAGACCGCGGCATACTGCCGGCAGCCGCCGAATTTGAACCGGTGGATCGAAGTGCGCAGCGGCTCCTCATAAAAGCACGTCGCGACGCAGCTGTCGGCAAAGCGCACATGCGGGTCCGCGCCGTCATGCTCCGGCAGGTTGTCCATGCAGTGCTGGCAGACCGGCTCCCGGCTGGACTCCAGCAGCTTATGGCAGACAACGCACTTCGGCGGATAGATGAGATCGAGCAGCCATGTGAGCGGATTCATGCCGTTCCCTCCTCCAGTCGGAGCTTCAGGCCGCTGTACCGCTTCTGCCGGCGGTCATTGCGCACCATCGCGGCGAGGACTTCTTCGTCGCCCACGACGATCAGCAGCTCCCGCGCGCGCGTGATGGCCGTATAGAGGACGCTCCGCGTCAGCAGATACGGCGACCCGGCGAACGCCGAGAGGATGACCGCGCGGTATTCGCTGCCCTGGCTCTTGTGGATGGTCATGGCGTAGGCCGGCTCCAGCTCGCCGAGCAGGTCAAACGCATATTCCGCCCGCTTGTCGTCAAAATCGACCGTGACCAGCTCCGCCTCATAGTCGATCTGGACGATCACGCCGATGTCGCCGTTGAAAATGCCCGTCCCGGCACCGAGTCCGTTTGGATTCTTCCATAGTATATCATAATTGTTGCGGATTTGCATTACCCGATCGCCCTCGCGGAAGGAAAAATCTCCGTACCGCTTCTCTTTTTTTCCGGCGGCGGGCGGATTGAGCACCGCTTGCAGCGCGAGATTGAGATTTTTTGTGCCGGTTTCGCCCTTTCTCGTCGGACTGAGCACCTGAATTTCCGTCGCGGGGATGCCCATGTTTTTCGGCAGGCGCGTCTGGCAGAGCTGCGCGATCGTCTGCACGACCGTCTCCGGGTCGCGCCGCCGTAAAAAGAAGAAATCACGGTCGGTGCGGTTCAGCACCGGAAGCTCGCCGTGGTTGACCGCGTGCGCGTTCATAACGATGAGGCTCTGGCTGGCCTGCCGGAAGATTTCGGTCAAACGCACCGTCTCCAGGCGGCCGCTCCGAATGAGGTCGGCAAACAGATTCCCCGCGCCAACCGAGGGCAGCTGATCCGGGTCTCCGACCAGGATCAACCGGCACTTCGGCTTCAGCGCGCGGAGCAGCGCCGTCATCAGCTGCAAATCGACCATCGACGTCTCGTCGACGATCAGCGCATCGCAGGGCAGCGGCTCGTCCTCGTCGTGGAAGAAGGACATCATGCCCGTTTCCTCGTCAAACTGGCTCTCGAGCAGCCGGTGAATTGTGGACGCCTCGCGCCCTGTACACTCGGCGAGGCGCTTGGCCGCGCGTCCGGTCGGCGCGGCCAGCAGCGTCTTGACCTTCATCTGATCATAGAGCGCCAGAATGCCGGACATGACCGTCGTCTTGCCCGTGCCCGGCCCACCCGTCACGATCAGCAGCTGCCGCTGTGCCGCCATCCGGATGGCCTCGCGCTGCTGCGCGGCATAGGTCAAAGACTGGCTCTGCTCGGCCCGATCCACCAGCGACTCCAGATTCGATGGGGCTTCCAGCTCGCCGGTCATCTGTAAGATCCGGCGGCAGACGTATTCCTCCGCCTCATAAAACTGCGGCAGATAGCAGGCTTCCAAGCCCGCGACCCGGTCGACGACCATGCGCTCCTGCTCGGAAAGGCGCGTCATGCCCGCGCGGATGATCTCCGGCTCCAGACTGAGGAGCGCCGCCGTCGCGGCGCAGAGCTTTTC
>USDP01000039.1 GCA_900553545.1 uncultured Eubacteriales bacterium
GTTGTTGTCCTTATGCGTGTTCGCCTTTGGTCGCCCGTTTTCTTTATATAAAAAACAGCCGCCCGGCTGGAATTCCAGCCGGGCGGATTTTTGATATGCTGCTTATTTGCAGAGGGCGGCGGTATCCTGCGCGATCATGAGCTCCTCGTTGGTCGGGATGACCCAGACCTTGACCTTGGAGTCGTCGGCAGAGATGACGGCCTCTTCGCCGCGGGTCTTGTTCTTCTCCGCGTCGAGCTTGACGCCGAGGCACTCGAGCCCTTCGCAGATGGACGCGCGCATGGACGCGGAGTTCTCGCCGACACCAGCGGTGAACACGAGGCAGTCCAGCCCGCCGAGGGCGGCGGTATAGGCGCCGATGTACTTGCGGACTTCGTAGGCGAACTTGTCGAGAGCCAGCTGCGCGGCCTCGTTGCCTTCCTCAGCGGCCTTGTCGAGATCGCGGAAGTCGGAGGAGATGCCGTCGGACAGGGCGAGCACGCCGGACTTCTTGTTCAGCATGGTCAGGCAGTCGTCGGCGGACATATTGTACTTGTTCATGATGAACTGCGCGACGCAGGTATCGATGTCGCCCGCGCGTGTGCCCATCGGGACGCCGGCCAGAGGGGAAAGGCCCATGGATGTATCCTGGCACTTGCCGTCCTTGACGGCGGACAGGGAGGAACCGTTGCCGAGGTGGCAGACGATGACGCGGTGCGCGTTCTCCACGCCGCCCATCAGCTCGATGCAGCGCTTGGAGACGAAGCGGTGGGACGTGCCGTGGAAGCCGTAGCGGCGGAGATGATCCTCGGTATAGTACTTGGTGGGAATGGCATAGCGATAAGCCTTCGGGGGCATGGTCATGTGGAACGCGGTGTCGAACACGGCGACCTGCGGCTTGCCCGGCATGGCCTTTTCACAGGCTTCGATGCCCATGAGGTTGGCGGGGTTGTGGAGCGGGCCGAGGGGGATGCACTCGCGGATGGTTTCCTTGCAGGCGTCGGTGACGATGCAGCTCTCGACGAACTTGTCGCCGCCGTGAAGCACACGATGGCCGACCGCATCGATCTCGTCGACGGACTTGATGACGCCGTATTCCGCATCGACCAGAATGTCCATGACAGACTCGATGGCCTCTTTATGCGTGGGCATCGGGATATCCTTTTCGAGCTTCTTGCCCGTGGCGATGACCTTGTGGTTCAGACGGCCGTCCAGACCGATGCGCTCACAGAGTCCTTTCGGGGTGACGACGCCGGTATCGGGGTCCATCAGCTGATACTTCAGGCTGGAGCTGCCGGCATTGATGACCAGAATATTCATACTCTCTAATCTCCTGTGTTTCTTTTTTTCGCATTCTATGCTAGAATGACTATAACTGAGATTTATCATACAACAATCCCGGCCCGGAAACAAGTGTTTTTCGGAAATTTTTATCGATAGGAGCCTAAATTTTGAGAACGGTCGGCGTGATCTGTGAATACAATCCGTTTCATCGCGGGCATTTGACGCAGTTTCGGCAGATCCGAACGCTGTTCGGTGAAGACGCTGCGATCATCTGCCTGATGAGCGGGAATTTTGTGCAGCGCGGCGAATGCGCCGTGTTCGACAAGCTGGTGCGGGCAAGCGCGGCGGTGGACTGTGGGGCCAGCCTCGTGCTGGAGCTGCCGGTGACGGGCGCGCTGCGCTCGGCAGAGGGCTTTGCGCGCTGCGGCGTGGAAATTCTGGACGCGCTGGGCGTGGAAATGCTGGCGTTCGGCAGTGAAAGCGGTGAAACCGAGAACTTTCTGCGCCTCGCGGCGGCGATGGACACGGCGGAATACAACGCAGAACTGCGCGCCGCGCTGGCCAGCGGGCAGAGCTACCCCGCCGCGCGAGAAGCCGCCGCGAAAAGTTTGCATTTACCGGGCGAACTCCTGAAAACACCGAACAATATTCTGGGGCTGGAATACTGCAAGGCCGCGCTGGGGCGGCGCATCCGGCCCGCCGCGCTGCACCGCGCGGGCGACTATCACGCGCCCACCCCCGACGCGGAGGCCCCGTCGGCTTCGTCGCTGCGGGCAGTTCTGGAAGGAAACGGCGACGTCTCCCCCTTCGTGCCGGAATCCGCCGCGCGGAGGTATGTGGACGCGGAGCGGCATTTCCCCCAATACGGCGAGCGGGCGATGCTCGCGCGGCTGCGCGGCATGACGCCGGAGGACTGGGCGCGCACGGCGCACGGCTCCGAAGGTCTGTGGAGCCTCGCGATGCGGGCGGCGCAGTGCTGCGGGACTTTACAGGAACTTGAAAGCATGGTAAAATCAAGACGATACCCCATGACGCGGGTGCGGCGGCTGCTGCTCTGCGCGGCGCTCGGCCTGACGGAAGACGGCCTGAATTTGGAAATTCCGTATGTGCGGGCGTTGGCGATGGACGGCGCCGGGCGGCGCGTGCTGCGGGAGATGCGGGATCTGGAAACGCTCCCCATCATCAACGCCGGGCAAACGCCGGAAGACAAAGACTATTTCGAGCTGGAGCTTCGCGCGGCGGGCCTCTACGGTCTGTTCGGCGAGGGCGCTGTGTGTGCGCCGCCATCGCGGCTCCGGGATGAGCGCATCTATGTAAGGAGGAGCGCGGAATGAAATACCGATATTTCTGGGCCATGCTGTTCTGCTTTGCCCTGCTGCTCAGCGGCTGCGGCGCAGAGACGAACACCGATGCCGTACAGCAAGATGTGCCGGATGCGAGCAGCGAAGCAGCGTAGCCGGATGCCGCGCCCGCGGATACGGCCGGGACTGACGACGCCGAGATCGAGGCCCCGGCGGAGACGCTGCTGGAGGCGTGCATGCTCTGGTACGACGCGCGGGAGACCGGCGGCGCGACCGAACGCCTCGCTTTTGACGTGCCGCTTGCGGCGTGGGCGGACGACGGCGTCCGCTTTGACGAGGGTTACTCCGTCCGGAAAACGGACGGAACATATAACGATCTTGCGCTCGACCGAACGCAGCAGGGCGACTTCCTCGAGAGCCTCTCGGACGCAGTGCGGCAGGAGGGTTCCTCCGGGCAGCTGAGCTGGGCAGGCGAGGCGTATCACGCGCTGACGATCGACGTGACGGACGGGATGATGCCGAATGTGGCGTCGCCGTTCGGCGGCGTGCTGCGGCTGAACGTTTCCGGCGACTGCTATGTCGACGGCGGCGGCGCGGATTACAGCTGCTTTGAGGGCTTTGACTGCGTGCTGATCACCGGCGAAGGTTCGCTGCGGTTTGAAAACACGGCGGGACTCGAGTGCGGCGGCGGGACGCTCCCGGTCCCGGCGGTGATCGTGGACGGGGATGTGGACGTCTGCTGTGAGAATTTCCTCGCGCAGCCGAACGAGGGCTGCGGGCTGACGGTTGCCGTCCTGAACGGGACACTGCGCACCGATCTGCTGCGCTGGCGCAACAGCGATATGCTGATCGCGGGCGGCGTCATGACCGCGCGGAGCATTTCGACCTTCAACCCCATCACAGTGACGTGCCGGGGCGGCGTACTCCTGCTCGACTGGCCGAGCGACTACGAGATGACCTTCGTCCTCTCGGGCGGCGAGGCGTACCTCGCCGGGCCGCTGAACGAAGGTACGGTCGTGGAGGCGGGCGCCGGAATCCTGGCCGCGCAAGACGTGTCCGCCGCGGAAATTCACGGCGATGGGGCCAGCGTGCTCGGCGGCGAGGAAGCCGAAAGCTGGTATTTCCAGACGACGTACAGCGAGGATTGGAGCGGCGCGCAGGATGGCATGACCTGGGACGCGCTGACGCTGGCCGACGCGGGCGGCGGATGGTTCGCTGGGACGCTCACAATGGAGAATGTGACGGCGGAGGAGCTTCTGCCGTGGGGTGCGCTCTGGCTGCGGCTTGCTGGCGAGAACAGCGTCTCTGGCGAAGTGGGCGGCACGGGACTGCTCGTCGAGGGCGACGGCGCGATTTCTGCCGGGAACCTCAACCTCTGGGGCTGGGGCGGCATCCATCATCCGGCGTTTGTGCTGCGCGGCGCGACGGTCACGACGGGCGGCTTTGGCATGGGGTGCAACTCCGGCGAGGCGGGCACTTTCGAAGTCTCGGGCGGCAGCTTCACCTGCACGGGCGAGACGTGGATGCAGAACGCGGCAATGACCGTTCTGGACGGTGAGGTACGCTTTGACGGGCCGTGCAATCTGGACAGCGGAAGCGTGGTCATCGAGGGCGGAACGGTCGTCTTTGGGAAAGGGCTTTGGCTCGGGAACGGAGATATTACAGTCACGGGGGAGAAGTCATCGTGCCGGGCGGCGCGGACGGCTTGATCGCCGAGAACGGGAGCGTCCGCATCGAGGGCGGAACCGTGCGGGAGCCGTAAGCGGAACGCATTTATGGGCAGACACGAGTGAAGTACGGCGGAAAACCGAGAGCCTTAATCCCCTCAGTCACGGCTTCGCCATGACAGCTCCCCTTGATGCAATCAAGGGGAGCCTTTTTCCGCTGCGGCGGGGACGGGCGAACAGGGTCGTCCGCCCCTACATGGTGCGGTGCAAAACAGAAAAAGCCCTCTCCGGGTGGAGAGGGCTTTTTATTACCAGCACTTGGGGGTCAGGATGCCGCGCATGTCGACAATGGCATGGCGCGGACATTTCACGGCGCACTGACCGCAGGAGAGGCAGAGGCTCTCGTCGATCTCGGAGAGGTTCTCTTTCACGGTGATCGCGCCGGCCGGACAGGCTTTCGCGCAGAGTCCGCAGCCGATGCAGCTGACCTCGCACATCTGGCGGGCGGCCTTGCCGGCGTCATGGTTCGAGCACTTGACGACGATGGGGTTCAGCCGGTCGTGGATGGAGATGACGGCACGCGGACACTCCTTCGCGCATTTGCCGCAGCCGATGCAGCGCGTCCAGTCCACCTCGGCGACGCCGAGGGCATTGAGTTCAATGGCCTCGAACGGACAGACGCTGACGCACACGCCGCAGCCGACGCAGCCATACTGGCAATCCGCCGTAGCGCGGCAGCCGCCGGAACAGGCGACGACGGCATATTGGGGAGACGGTTTTCTCAGCTTGGCCATGGTTCACGCCTTCCTTTCATACGGAGTATCTGCCAGCGGCAGCCTGGTACGGCGTTCGCCGTCGAGCCGGAAATAGGCGTCGGCGATGGCCGGAGCCGTGGGGATCGAGGTGATCTCGCCGATGCCGATGGCGCCGCAGGCGACGTCGAGGCCCGGCTTATCGACCACGATGGGGACGATCTTCGGGATCTCATGGGCACGGAAGAGGCCGAGCTGACCATATTTTTCGATGGGCTTGCAGTTTTCGTCGATGGGATACTGCTCCCGCAGGGCATAGCCCATGCTCATAACGACGCCGCCCTCGATCTGCCCCTCGCAGGATTTCGGGTTGACGGCCTTGCCGACGTCGTGCGCGGCGACCATCTGCTCCACGCGGCCGGTCTTCGGATTCAGCACGCACAGCTGCGTCGCGTAGCCGTAGGCCACGTGCGAGACGGGGTTCGGCTTGTTCGCGCCGAGCGGGTCGGTCTTCGCGTAATATTCGCCGTAAAATTCCTGCCCGATCAGGTCGTGCATCGTTTTGCCCTCGAGCGCGGCGGTGAACAGCTCGCACGCGCGGCGGCAGGCTTCGCCGGTGATGAGCGTCTGGCGGGAGCCGGACGTATCGCCGGAATCCGGTGCGATCCAGGTGTTCGAGCGTTCATAGACGATCTGCTCGCGGCGGAGCGGCGTGTTTGTGACCGTCATCTGGACGAGCACCGTGCCGAGCCCCTGCCCGATGCAGGACGCGCCGGAGTAGATGTGCAGCTTTTCGTCAGCCTCGACGATCAGCTTGCAGCGGCCATAGTCCGGCAGACCCACGCCGACGCCCGCGTTTTTCATCGCGCAGGCCAATCCGACAGGCTTACCCGCCTTGACGGCGGCGTCATAGTAGGGTCTGACCGCCTCGAGCGTCTCCACAAGGCCGGTCTCCGGCCCGACGATCTGCCCGTTCGGCAGGACGCCGCCGGGGCGGATGGCGTTGCGCAGACGGATCTCCAGTGGCGAAATGCCGACCTTGTCGGCCATTTCGTTCAGCAGCGTCTCGACCGCGAAGCAGGTCTGCGTGACGCCAAAGCCGCGGAACGCGCCCGCGGGCGGATTGTTGGTGTAGTAGGCGGTGCCTTCGATCTCAAAATTCTCGTAGGCGTAGGGGCCGGCGGCGTGCGTACACGCGCGCTCGAGCACCGGGCCGCCGAGCGAGGCGAACGCGCCGGTGTCGGACACGACCTTCGCCTTGACGCCCTGGATGATGCCGTTTTCGTCGCAGCCCATCGTGAAATCCATCCAGAACGGGTGCCGCTTCGGGTGGATGAGCAGCGATTCGGCGCGGCTGAGCTTCACCTTGACCGGCAGGCCCGTCACGTAGGTGATGAGCGCGGCGTGGTGCTGCACGGACATGTCCTCCTTGCCGCCGAAGCCGCCGCCGACGAGCTGGTTCTGCACCTTGATCTTCTTTGAGCCGAGCAGCAGCGAGCATTCATGCAGCGTGGTATGCGCGGACTGGTCGGTAGTGAGGAGCATGATGTCGCCGTCGAGATCGCGATAGGCGACGGCGCACTCCGGCTCCAGGAATGCGTGCTCGGTCCACGGCGTTTCAAAATGCTGCGAGATGACGTATTTGGACTTCGCGATCGCGCCCGCCGCGTCGCCGCGCGCAACGTGGCGCACGGCCTGCACGTTGGTGCCCTCTTCGTCAAAGACGTGAGGCGCGTTCTCCTCTGCGGCCTCCCAGGGGTTATGTACCGCGGGGAGCACCTCATAGTCGACCTTGACGAGCTTCTTCGCCTTTTCCAGCGTCTCCTGATCCTGCGCCACGACGAGACAGATTGCGTCGCCGAGGTAGTGCGTCAGACCGCCGACTGGGATGAGCGTATACTGGTCGTGCTTGATGTGGCCGACTTTATTCTCGCCGGGGATGTCCTCGGCGGTCAGCACGGCGTAGACGCCCGGCATGGCCAGTGCCTTGCTCGCGTCGATGGCCTTGACGCGAGCGCGCGCATATTTCGCGCGGACGGCGGAGCCATAGGTCATGTTGGGGACGTACCAGTCGTCGGGATATTTGCCCGTGCCGAGGACCTTTTCCTCGACGTCGAGCCGGTGGACGCTCGAGCCGACCTTCCAGTCGTTCTCGCTCGGCTCCGGGATGACGCCCTCGCGCTTCAGCTTCGCCGCGAGCTTCACGGCGGCGATGATCTTCACATAGCCCGTGCAGCGGCAGTAGTTGTTGCGCAGTGCGTTTTTGATCTCTTTTTCGTTGGGGTCCGGGTTTTGATCGAGCAGCGCCTTCGTGCAGATGACCATGCCGGGGATGCAGAAACCGCACTGCACGGCCCCGGCCTCGCCGTAGGCGTAGGTGTAGAGCTTCTTTTCCTCGTCCGTCAGGCCCTCGACAGTCAGGATGTGACGGCCTTCGAGCGCATCGGTGGACGGCGTGCAGGCCCGGCAGGGCTCGCCGTCGATCAGAACGGTACACGCGCCGCACGCGCCCTCGCTGCATCCGTCCTTGACGCTCGTCAGGTGCAGCTCGTCGCGCAGATAGCGCAGCAGCTTTTGATTTTTGGGGACATTGACTTCGGTTCCATTGACAAAAAACACAGCCATGGGACTTCTCTCCTTTTCCGCGGGAACGCGCAGGTTCTGAATTCATTATACTGTTTTTTCAGAACGCTTGCAACAAAAGTACCAGAAATTTTCGTTTGGCGCGCTCGTATTTGTTCGATAATATCAAAAAATCGTGAAAAGCGAAACTTTTCACGATTTTCGTTATTCTTATGAAAATACCACGTATCGGACTCACAGTTGCTGATCGTCCTCTGACGCAGCGCGGAGCCGGTGGTTCGCGCTGAGGAAGAACACGAGCACGAACGCATAGAAGGCTGCGGTCATCCAGAGCGAGTCGACGCTGAGGGAAAAGTCCCAAAAGCCGTGCAGCAGGACGGGGACGAGAATGCTCTCGCGCAGAAAGCGGTCGCGCAGGAACCCTTCGCCCTCGCGCTCGGCGCGCTTGGCCTCGCCGAGGTAGATGCCCATGTAGACCGCAAAGAAGAAATGCCCCGGCACGGACAGCAGCGCACGCGGCACCGCGACGGACAGACCGAACTGCGCGACATAGAGGATGTTTTCCAGCGCGGCGAAGCCCAGCGCGGAGAAGACGCAATAGACCACGGCGTCGAACCGGTAGTCGAAGGCGGGATGTTTCCACGCGAAGCGGCGCACCGGCCAGTGCTTGCAAAGCTCCTCGACAAGGGCGACGGCGACGAAGTTCTCCAGCAGGAGATAGCCCAGCTCGCTGCCGGAATAATACCGGTTCAGCAGGCGCGTCAGAACAGCTTCGATGAGGCTCGCTGCGACGCCGGACAGCGCGCCGACGATCACCAGCTTCACCAGCAGCGGGCGCGGCTCCTTTTCGATCTTATCGAGCTTATAGACGCGGATGAGCAGGATGATGGCCGGCAGCAGCGCGGCCAGAAGCAGGACAGGGTTCATAACGGCCTCCGTTTCAAAGCAATGGGGAGAACAGTTTGAGCAGGGTTTGCAGCAGACGCTGACCGGGATGGGTGCGCTTGCAGGCGGCGTAGGTGATCTCCTCGCATTTTGGGAATGTGGCCGCGAAGTCGGCATGGATGTCCTCGATCGCGGAAGCGCCGCAGAGGTAAACGCCGTCCTCAAAGTGGAGGTAGAGGCTGCGGAAGTCGAGATTGACCGTGCCGACGAGGGCAAATTTTCCGTCGGCCAGCGCGAGCTTCGAATGGACGAAGCCGGGCGTGTATTCGTAGATGCGGACGCCCGCGGCGGTGAGCGCTTCGTAGTTTGCGCGCGTGACTGCGTGGACGTACCACTTATCCGGCACGCCGGGCGTTACGATGCGGACATCGAGGCCGGTCTTTGCGGCGGTGCAGAGCGCGGAGAGCATTTCATCGTCGAGGATGAGATAGGGCGTCATCAGCCAGACATAGCGCCGTGCGGAGCGAATGAGGCTCTGGTACATGCTCGCGCCGACGTTTTCATGGTCGAGCGGGCTGTCAGCAAACGGCTGCAAAAAGCCGTCGGACGGGACGGCAGCGTCCCGCGGGCGGAAGACGGAGAGGTCTTCCGCGCTGCGGTCGACATAGCCCCAGAACGCAAGGAACATCGCGGTCATCGACCAGACGGCCTCGCCCCGGACGAGCACGGCGCAGTCTTTCCAGTGGCCGTGCGGGTGCGTGAGGTTGATGTACTCGTCGGCCAGGTTGACGCCGCCGGTGAAGGCGGCCTTGCCGTCGATGATCATGAGCTTGCGGTGGTCGCGGTTGTTCATCCGCCCGTTCAGGACCGGCAGATAGGGGTTGACCGCGTGGGCACGGATGCCGAACTTGCCGAGCTTTTTCGCGTAGCCCATCGGCAGGCGCGTGATGCAGCCGAAGTCGTCGTAGAGCACGCGGACGTCCAGCCCGGCGGCGGCCTTGCGCTTCAGGATGTCCAGAATTTTGCCCCACATCTCGCCGTTGCCGATGATGAAAAATTCGAGGAAGATATACTGTTTGGCTTTCTCAAGCTCCTCCAGCATCGCGGCAAAGCACGGCTCGCCGCCCGGGAAATAGGCTGCGTCCGACCGCTCGTAGGCCGGATAGTGCGCACAGGAGAAGAGATAGCGCGCGTGATTATAGGCGTCGTCGCCGCGCGCTTCGATCTGCGCAAGCACCTCTGGGTCCTGCGTGAGGGCGTTGGTGGTGACGCGCTCAATGCCGGCCATCTTCCGGGCCTCGTGGGACGAGACGCGGTTGCCGCCGAAGAGCAGGTAGATCGTCAGGCCCGCGACCGGGAAGGCCAGAATCAGCACGGCCCATGCGATCTTATACGATGGGTTTCCGTGCGAGCAGATGACCGTGATCACGGCGCCCCAGGACAGGACGCTCATTGCAAAGCCGAGCCAGCGGCGGTATTCGTGCAGCCAGCTCATCCCGGCCAGCACAAAGATGATTTGCAGCAGGATGCCAAGCGAGACAACCACGACGCGCTGGAAGATCAGTTTGGAAAAATTGCGCACGGCGCGGCCTCCTTTCTTCGGCACACAGGCAGGAATTCATTCTCGACACATTATAACAAATTGGATAGGCAGTGGCAAGGGGTATGTTTTTGGGACGAATGTGTTTCCGCTTCGCATTGCATGTATGGGAACGCAAAAATCCCCGCACAGCAGAGCTGCGCGGGGATGGGCGTTTATTGGGCTTTTTTCAGCTCTGCGATGTCCTGTGACATCATGCGGACGACCTGCTTCAGCATGGCGACGTCTTCTTCCAGATCTTCGACCTTGGAACGGGGTGCAAGCGTTTCAAGCAAGGTCTGCTGCCCCTCTGCAAGGAGCTTGAGCTGCTTCATAACCGTGTTTTCCAGAATTACCTGCATATCATGTACTGCGCCGATGTGCGCATTGCGGCACTCTTCCTGGACCCGACGGGCCAGCTCATCCACACTGGACTTGGTCGCAAACTCTTTCATCTGCTCCTGTTGCTGCTGCAAGGATTCCACGGCCAAGTTCAGCTTCTTCTCTACTGAGTTTTCTGAAATGCTGTGCATATTGTGCGCCGAGGCTTGTATGAATTCCGCTTTCCCCTGTTCCAGCGTTTCCTCGAATGTGTCCATACGCTGTTCGATGCGGTCAAGTCGTTCCTGCAATGCCTGATCCATGGAGGGGCCTCCTTCGCACTGTTTTTTTCATTGTAAGGGGAAACGGGCATAATGTCAAGATGGAAACGGGCGTGTGCGAGATTCGGAATATGAACTTTTGTTTGAAAATAACTCTTGTAGAATCTGGCCGCTTCTGCTATAATAAAGGATACGACAAAACCAAAACTGCAAGGAGCAGATATGACTGCAAGGAGCAGATATGACAAACACAATTCATGTACAGGGCGCACGCGCCAACAATTTGAAAAATGTAAGCGTCAGCATCCCACGGGACAAGCTCGTGGTGCTGACGGGGCTTTCCGGGTCGGGCAAATCGAGCCTGGCCTTTGACACGATCTATGCCGAGGGGCAGAGGCGATATGTCGAGTCGCTGTCGTCCTACGCCCGGATGTTTTTGGGTCAGATGGACAAGCCGGACGTCGATTCGATCGACGGACTCTCCCCTGCCATCTCCATC
>USDP01000040.1 GCA_900553545.1 uncultured Eubacteriales bacterium
ATCAAGGAACAGCTTTTTGGCGAAACCGGTTATACTGCGGATTATACTGGTACGGGTCACAAATTTACGCTGACCGATGTTTATGGGTATACGGACAGCTTCTGGGTAAAATTGAAGACCTATACCGGCACCCCGATTTATGACCCAGATCCCTCGGGCGAAAATGCGGCAGACTATAGCGGCGATACCTACTTCCAGGCAGTGAGCGCGAAGGCTGAGAAGGGCAATGTTCGTTACTTTGTCATGCCGTCCGGCGCGGACTCCCTCTACCGCAGCAGCGACAACTGCTATCAGACGGTCCTGCTGCGGCCCGAATACGGCGCGGAGCTGGATATGAGCCAGCTGATCCCGACCTTCTATGTCCACAGCGGCACAGAAGCCTTTGCAAAGTCCGCCGGTGAAGAGGCGGCTGTGAAGCAGACCTCCGGCGTGAGCGTCGTCGA
Source organism: uncultured Eubacteriales bacterium (assembly GCA_900553545.1). Classification (GTDB taxonomy): domain Bacteria; phylum Bacillota; class Clostridia; order Oscillospirales; family Oscillospiraceae; genus CAG-170. Next base: position 444 of record USDP01000040.1, read on the forward strand.
CTTCACGACGAGCCCGGTGCAGTATACCGCGAAGGACAGCGCCGGTACGGCCATCAAGAACTACTGGGTCACCTATAAGAAGTATCAGGATACCCCCGCCCTGTTCGTCAACGGTCGGCCTTTGACGCACTGCAGGAGGATGTGGAGGACAGATACAAGCGCGAGGTCCTGCTCACCGGCACGGATGACTACCACGATGTGTTCTTTGCCAATCTCGGCGGCGCGGCGCTGGGCGGTCTGACCGTCACGCTCGACGAGAAAGCGCAACAGACGCTGAAGCTCGACGATTTTTGGACCATGGGCGGCCACGGCAACGACACGCTGAACGCCTTTAAGGAGACGGGCTGGAATTATGTCACGAGCGCGGCCAAGCTCCGCCTGCGCCTGAAGGACACGCCGGACAAGCTGCCGACCAACGAGATCAGCGGCGTGATGACCATTTCGTCCGACGCGGGCACGAAGTACATCTACCTCACCGGCTCGGTCAGACCCGAGCTCATCACGGACAGCGTGCCGAATGGGGTCAAGTATGTGCCGTACTCGGTCATGCTCCAGACCAATAACCATTCCGACGACAATACCGTCAGCTTCGCGCTGGAGTCCGGCAGCCTGCCCGACGGCCTGACGCTGAATGCGCGTACCGGCGAAATTTACGGCGTTCCGACTACGGTCGGGACCTCCGCGTTCACGATCCGCGCCTCGTTCAGCGCGGAGGGCCTTGAGGATTCCGTGAAGGAATACACCATCGAGATCGCGGACAACAGCGACGCGAACGTCGATGCCTCCAGCGACCACACGATCCTGGACCGCGTGCTCAACATGGGCGACCTGAACGATGACTGGCAGGGCCAGTATCACGATCAGGTCTTCCGCGTGGACCATGAGTATGCCGAATTCGTGAAGTTCTTCATCGACGGCCAGCTGCTGGTCGACGGCGACGACTACATCTCCGAGGAAGGCAGCACAAAGATCACGATCCGCTCCAAGACGTTCGGCCGCTTCGGCCCCGGCACGCACACCATCGCGGTGGAGTTCCGCAGACACAGCGACAACGTTATGACGAAGACCGCGCAGAACTACCGCTCTACCGTGAACACCTGGATCAACGGCGGCAATGGCGCGAACTCCGCGGGCCTGCCCTACAACCCGGCGGCCAGCACGTCCAACGGCAATTTCATCGACGTGCACGCGAACGACTGGTTCTACAACGACGTAATGTGGGCGAACAAGGCCAAGTATCTGGTCGGCGTGAGCGCAAACCGCTTCGCTCCGGCGCAGAACACGACGCAGGCCATGGTCGTGACGATCCTCGCGCGCGTTGCGGAGATCGACCTGTCCGCCCATGAGGGCAGCGGCCAGAAGCTGTGGTACACGGCGGCCAACTGGGCGGCCTCCATCGGCATGATCGACTGGGATACCTTAAAAACGACATGCGCCCGGACAGCTTCACGACCCGTGCGCAGCTCGCGTCGCTGACGCGGCGTATCGTCAATTACATCGACGCGAACAGATAAGACACAAAGCTCCATAGAATACAAAAACTCCGCTGCATCCATCCGGATGCAGCGGAGTTTTTATCGATGGACTTACACGATCTGGAGCAGGTGGCAGTGGCCCTCGCCGAGGACGGCCTCAACACCGGCCTTGAACTGCTCGAAGCTGTCGTTCGGGACGAACGCAAGCGCCGTACCGGCGAAGCCGCCGCCGTGGATGCGGACTGCACCGCGGCCCTGGAGCAGCTTCGTGCAGAGCGCGAGCGTGATGGCCATGTCCTGATGCTCGGCGTAGCCGCGGGGGATGACATTCTGCAGGAGCATCCAGGAGGCCCGGCCGGACTCGTTCACATAGTTCAGGAAAGCGTCGAAATTGTCGTTGTGCAGCGCGCGGACCTGCATCTGCACACGGCGGTTCTCGTTGAAAAAGTGGATGCCGCGCAGCACCGCGCGGTCGCCGGTGGCCTTGCGGATTTCCGCAATCTTTGCGTAAAACTCCTGCTCATCGACCTCGCGCAGCACTTCCTTTCCGAAAAATGCTGCCACTTTCTTCATCTCAAGCGGCATCGCCGCGTACTCATCGGTCAGGTCGGCATGATCCGCGCCAGAATCAATGGTGCAGAGGGTATAACCTGAATGTGCAAAGTCGTAATCGACCTTCTCCACGACCGGCATTTTCGGGTCGTTGAAGTCGATGAACACCAGACCGCCGACGCTCGACGCCATCTGATCCATCAGACCGGACGGCTTGCCGTAGTACACGTTTTCCGCGTACTGGCCGATCTGTGCAATTTCAATCGCAGAAACGGCATTGTCCGCGAACAGGCCGTTCAGGATGCGGCCGATCAGGACTTCAAACGCTGCCGAGCTGGAGAGGCCTGAGCCGGGCAGCACCGTGGACTTGACCTTCGCGTCAAAGCCCGCGAGCTTGTATCCGCGCTGGGCGAACGCTGCCGCCACGCCGCGGATCAGCGCCGCAGTCGTATTCCTTTCAGATTCCTTTGCGTTCAGGTCGCCAAGGTCAATCTCAACCGGCCTATATCCCTCAGAATCGACGCGGATAACGTTCGTGCCGTTGAGCGTCACCTCCGCCGTCGTGGTCATATCGACCGCCGCCGCGATCACGCACCCGTGCTGGTGGTCAGTGTGGTTGCCGCCGATCTCCGTGCGCCCCGGCGCGGAAAAATGATATACTTTATCCATTCTGAACCTCCGTCAGGAACTTTTTGAGGTGCTTTCTGCCCTCTGCCGTACACTTGTAGACGCCCGCGCACTCGAGCACCTGCGCAAAGATCTGTCCGATCTTATCACGGATGATGTCCTCGGCGTTGTCCGCGTTGAATTCCGGATGGCGGCTCATGAACTCGGCTGCCCAGTCGGCGTGCTTGGCAAGCTCATCGTTTTCGCGCAGATTTTCGCCATTCAGCAGCGCAGTTTTGAGGTCGGCCATCTCTTTTTTCAGTCTGCCGGGCAGAATTGCCAGACCCATGACCTCGATCAGGCCGATATTTTCCTTCTTGATGTGGTGCAGCTCCTCATGCGGATGGTAAAGGCCCATCGGATGCTCCGGCGTGGTCAGATTGTTGCGGAGCACGAGGTCGAGTTCATAGCGACCCTTGCGCATCCGTGCGATGGGGGTGATGGTGTTATGCGGCTCGCCGTCGGTTTCCGCAAAGATCATCGCGTCCGGGTCACTGTAACCGCGCCACTTTGCAAGGATTTTTCCTGCCAGCTCACAGAGCTGGTTTTTGTTTTCCGAGTTCAGACGCAGCACCGTCATCGGGTACTTCACGACACAGCAGTCCACATCTTCAAATCCCGGCACTTCAAAGCCGAACTCTTTCTCGGCCTTCTCCATCGGGAAGGTATGATGGCCGCCCTGAAAATGTTCGTGCGCCAGAATGCTGCCGCCGACGATGGGCAGGTCGGCATTGCTGCCGAGGAAGTAGTGTGGGAACTGTTCAACGAACGAGAAGAGTTTGTCAAAGGCCGAACGGTCAATCACCATCGGCGTATGCTCGGTGTTCATCACGATCGCGTGCTCGTTGTAGTAGACGTAGGGCGAATACTGGAAGCCCCACGGCTGGCCGTTTACGGTCACGGGCATGACGCGCAGATTCTGCCGCGCCGGGTGCGAAATCGTGCCCGCATAGCCGACGTTTTCGACGCAGAGCAGGCACTTGGGGTAACCGGACGCCTTTTTCAGCTTCGCTGCCGCAATGTCGCGCGGGTCTTTCTCCGGCTTCGAGAGGTTGATGGAAATTTCAAGTTCGCCGTACTTTGTCTGCGCCGTCCAGTGCTCGTCCTTTGCGATGCGATCTCTGCGGATATAGTTGCAGTCCTGACTCAGCTTGTAAAAATAATCGGTTGCCGCTTTCGGGGACTCTGCGTAGAGCGACCAGAACTTCCGCACGACCTCGGACGGCCGCGGCGTGACGCAGCCCATGAGCTTCGTATCAAACAGGTCGTGCTCCGCAATCGTGTCGTTGATCTGTCCCTGTTCTACCGCGTAATCGCAGAGGATGTTCAGACATTCCGGAAAACTATGGCGTTCGGCCTGCTTTTCATAGCTTTCCAGTTTCAGTTCCGCCAAAAGTGCGTTTCTGGCGAAGGTTTCGTCCAGCGGGTGCAGCAGGCCGCAGTCCTTCGCGTAATCGAGCAGCGAATCCAGCGCGGCATATACCGTCTCAATCTTCATAGCCATGCGGATGCTCCTTGTGCCAGTTCCATGCAGAACCGATGATCGTCTCAATATCGTCGTATTTTGGCTTCCAGCCGAGGACGGTCTTTGCCTTTTCCGAGGACGCAACCAACTGCGCCGGGTCTCCCGCGCGACGCTCCGCCATCTCGCACTTGATCGGCTTACCGACGACCTTCTCCGCGGTGTCGATGATCTCCTTGACGGTGAAGCCGACGCCGTTGCCGAGGTTGAACACGTTGTTCTCGCCGCCGTTCATCAGATATTCCGCGGCGAGGATGTGCGCGGAGGCAAGGTCGGTGACGTGGATATAGTCGCGGACGCAGGTGCCGTCGCGCGTGGGATAGTCGTCGCCAAAGATAAAGACGTGGTCACGCTGCCCGTTCGGGACCTGCAGGACAATCGGAATCAGGTGCGTCTCGGGGTTATGCGCCTCGCCGATCTTGCCGGACATGTGTGCGCCGCAGGCGTTGAAGTAGCGCAGCGCGACAAAATGAATCCCGTGCGCGACGGACGCCCAGTAGAACATCCGCTCCATCGCCAGCTTCGTGTCGCCGTAGCAGTTGGTGGGGTGCGTCGGGTCAGTCTCGAGGATCGGCACACGCTCCGGCTCGCCGTAGGTCGCGGCGGTGGAGGAGAAGACAATGTACTTCACGCCATGCTCGATCATGCTCTGGAGCATCGTGCGCGTGCCGCCGAGGTTGTTGTCGTAATACTTGAGCGGATTGACCATGCTCTCGCCGACCTGCGAGTTCGCCGCGAAATGGATGACCGCGTCGATCTTTTCACTGGAAAAGACGTGGTCGCAGAATTCCTTGTTCCGGATATCGCCCTGATAGAACCGGGCCTTCGGATGCACGGCTGCCCGGAAGCCGGTCTCCAGATTGTCCGCCACGACCACGTCGTAGCCATTGTCAATGAGTTCATACACGGTGTGGCTGCCGATGTAACCAGCGCCGCCTAAAACCAGAATCGTTTTCATAAGAAACCTCCTTTGAAAAGGCGGGAGATGACTGCATCTCCCGCCTTGCGCTTATTTCAGGGTAATACTTTTTCTTTCGGCCGATTCAAACATTCTCAGCAGAATGGCCGCAGCTTCGCTGCGCTTGATGGTGCTGTCCGCGTGGAACGTGCCCTTCACGTCGGAACCCGTCAGGATGCCCGCACGATAGAACTCGTAGATCTCCGGAGCGAACTTGTCGGTCGCCTTCACGTCGGGAATTGCGTTATCTGCCACGGTGTTGATCGCCTTATAGGCTTCCTCCGCGCCGTGGAAGATGTGGACGAACTCGCCGCGCGTGACCGGCGCGTTCATCTGCGCCTTGGTGTAATTCGCGTAGTCCTTCTCAATGATGCCGTTCACAACTGCGTAGTTGACGTAGCTGTCATACCAGTTCGCGCCGCCGTTTTTCAGGCTGACCTCGCCGGTGCGGTCGAGCTGGTGCAGAGCTGCGGCCAGCTTGATCGTCTGTGCGACGGTCAGCGTCGCGTTCGGCTTGAACTCATTCGCCGTCACGCCGTCGATCAGGCCGTTCTCCCACGCAGCCTTGACGCTCGAATAGTACCAGCTATCGGACGGGACATCGGCGAACGAGAACTTGCTCACGTTGCTGCCGGCGTTCGGGTTGAATGGGTTCGAGGCGGGTTCGCTCGGCGTCACCGGAATGACCGGCGTCAGCTTCGGGATTGTGACGTTGAAAACCTCATTCACGCCAGCCTCGTCCGTAAACATTCTGCCGCAGCCGGTACATTTCCAATACGCGATGTTGCCCTCAGCCGTTTCCGTCGAAGCCTTAGCCAGATGGAATTCCATTGTATGCCGACGCTCCGCACTCTGTACGTTCAGCCAGTCCGGCGTGATGTTCAGCGGGAGCTGCATCGCTGAGTTGTCCTTCACAATGCCGCTGACATCAGGGAGCAGGCCCTTGCAGTACCGCAGCTGGGCACTAGTGGAAACCACCTTCTCCAGCGTCAGCCGGATCGTCGAAGCGTCCTTCCGCGCCGCATCCGTGACTTTGATCGTTTCCGCACCGTCGCGCACAACGAAGCCCGTGATGCCGCTGGTCGGGGCAAAGTCCGTGCCGCCCGTATGTGCGATCGTCACATCGATCATCGTACTTCGTGCGTCCGCGAACTGTGCACCCGTGATACGCGGCCCCATGTAGTAGTCCGCCTTGTCCGCCGTCTGATCATAATACCACCGGATCGCATTGGCTACGCGCGCACCGAGGATTTTCTGGCTGTTGGTCGTATAATGGAGGTTATCGCTGTTGCGCGCAAGATCCATCTCCATCGCCGCCAGGATCAGGCCATTTTCCGGATCGTTCGCCAGAAGCTGCGCCGCGCGGATGCTGTCCATCACGTCATCCTTCGCTTCCGCCGTCCAGCTTCCGGGCTTCGCCGGGCCGAGCTGGCAGTAGAACAGCGGCAAACTGCTGTTTTTCAGGTCTTTGCGATAGCTCGCAAGCAGCCGCTTCATGCCGTTCAGATAGTCTTCCTGCGTTGTGCTGGTCGAAACGTTGTTTTCACCCTGATTCATGACGACCAGCTCAATGCCGCCCGCTTCGCGTGCGCGATAGAGCGAGTTGCCATAGAGTGTGCTGCGGTCGTAAATATTTTCTGCATTGCGGTTCAGCCAATACGGATATCCGCCGGAGCTCGTCAGCAGGTTCGAGCCGCCCATGGCCGCCGGGATGATGCCGACCGGAATGTTATATGCCGCGACCAACGCATTGGCCAGCGCAGGCACCATCGAATTGCCGCAGGTCTGCCCCTTCAGGTTGGGGGCGTTGTCGCCCTTGGCATAGGGATCAACCAGATATCTCCACGTCTCGTTCATGAAGTTCGAAACGCGGTCGTCCGCAACCGTCGCCGTGCCGCCCTGCCCGATGCCGACCATGTTAGACTGTCCGATGCAGAGGATGTTCATGCCAACGCCAAAACGCTCGACCTGCGCCGACGTCAGTTCCGCGCCGTTTGCGTCCACAGCCTTTGCCTCGACCGTGTACCAGCCGCCCTGCGGCAGGTTCAGCGTTTTCGTAAACACACCTGCGTCCACAACGGCATCAGTCCAGTCCGCTATAACTTCTTCGCCGTCCACAACGCGCACCCGCACCTTCTCGGCGTTCTTCACCTCGCCGGTGATCGTCACTTCGGCGGCCTTTGTGCGCAGATCTCTCTGAATAACCTGCCGCTCGGCCGGAGAGGTCAGGCAGATGCTGGGCGCGGAAACGTCCTTTTCCGCCCAGATAAGGTCATCTGCCGTCGCCGGGACTGCGTAGCTGCGCAGGCCGATCATGCCGCTCTTCTGCAGCGCAGTTGTCTGGATATCCCGCCCGATCAGCAGCACATTGTCCACATAGATCTTGACGTGCCTCCCTTCCAGGACCGCCTTCATGCAGGTGATGCGGTTTCCGGTCAGCGTATACGGCTTCATGACTGTGTTTTTTGAGGTGCCGTCTGCAAATTCCAGATACTGTACGCCGTCTTTCGTGAACCGCACATGGATGTAATTGCTTGCATCCTGTGCGCGGAACACCAGGCCCGCGCCGCCAGAACCGTTCAGCGCCTCCATCGTCAGGTGTACGGTCAGTTGCCCGTCCGCCAACTTTTTGTCTTTGTTCCAGAGCGCCAGAATCGAAGAATTGCCGCTCGCCGGGGTCAGCGTAAGCTTGCCCTCGCCGCCGCTGGTCGCCGCCAGCGTACCGCCGCTCACGGTAAAATTGTTTTTCTGCTCAGCATCGAGCGCATTGACCGTCACCACCGGGAAATAGCAGTCCGAGGTATCGTCCGCAGAGGTGGCCTTGTCTTTCGACTGTGCAAACAGCCACTCAAGCCACAGCTCCGGCTGTTCAAACACGCGCCGCTGGACATAGTGGTCGTCCTCCGCATATTCCAGATATGCGATGCTCGTGCTGCCCGCGTCCTTGACCGCCGCGACCATCCCGCGCGAACCGCTGACCGGGACCGTCGGGTCCTTCTTGCCGTGCAGGACCAGAATCGGCATATCCTTGACCGCCGCAGCTCGCGCAGTGCAGCCCGCACCCGCCATCGCAATCGCCGCCGCAAAGGTATCCGGGTGGCGCGTGATGAGATCCCACGTGCCATAACCGCCGAACGACTGACCCATCAGATAGATGCGGTCGGCATCCACGCTGAATTTCTGCTTCAGCTCGCCGATCAGACCCATCAGGAGCTTGGCGCTCTTCGATTCCTCCACGCCTGCATCATAGCAGCCATTCGCCCAGTCCACATTGACCCACTTGTCGCTCGTGGGCAGCTGCGGAACCAGCATGATGCACTCGTGCTCCTTGTCGCCGATGAGCGGCGTGATGAGCGGAGAAAGATTTTTCAGCTGTTTTTCGTTATCCGTGCCGCGCGAACCCGCGCCGTTGAGATAGATCAGCACTGGATACGCCTTGCTGCTGTCATAATCTGCGGGCACGTACATCCTGTAATTCAGGCTGCCGTTCGCATCCGTGTAGACCTTTTTATAAAGTTCATCCAGTTTTGTGATCGGGGTCAGCGGCTCATCCGGCTGCTCCGGTGTCTCGCCGCCCACACGCGTCAGCGTCAGGCTCACCGGCACCAGAGGCTTTCCATTTTCGGAAACGAATGAAAATTTCGTATCGCCGCCGCGGAGCGTCACCGTACCAATTTCCCGATTCTGATAGATGTCGGCGTTCACATCGCTGAAATCCACTGCGGTTCCGACCGACTGTCCATTCATCTGGAAGCTCCAAATCCCGTACGACCAGTTAGAATACGTTCCGACGTATTTCGAGTGGAGCGTCACCTTGTAGGTTCCAGCCTGCACTGTGCCAAGCTGGAACGTGACCGTTCCACCGTTCAGCTTTACGCGCGACGCGCTCCCAACCGAAGGATCTGTGATCGCAGCCGGTGCCTTATCTCCGGTGTAGCTATATTTCTTTGCATCAAACAGGCCGCGCAGGTCAAAGTCATACCGCTCCTTCTGTGCCTCCATCACGGTCAGTGTCACGCTGGCCGCAATGTTCTGGTTTGAGTGCAGCTTCGCCGTGATCGTCACCGTGCCTGCGGTAAAAAGCGTCACATTGCCGTTTGCGTCAACGGTTGCGACATCCTCATTGCTGGACACGAAGTCCACAATTCTATCCGTCGCGCCCGCCGGCTCGAACACCAGCGCCAGCTTCACGGTCTCTCCGGTTTTTGCCTCCGTTCTGTCCGCCGTCAGTTTCAATCCCGCTGTCGCAGTAGGGGTAAAGTCCGTGACCGTGATCGTCTCCTTGTGCGCAAACAGACCTGAGCCGTAACTTACCATAACGCTCTGCGCGTTCGGAAGCTTGAAGCTGCCCTTGAACGTCGTGCTGCTCGCGCCGTATTCCGTCACCACAACTGCCATGCGTTCGCTGGTCGTCTCATTCGTGACCCAGACCGTGCCGGTCTCGGCCTTTGCGGTGTCCATGTCGATCGGCGCGGTCAGCGTCACGTTCACCGTGTCGCCCACCTTGCCGCTCGTTTTATCGACGGACAGCGCAACATTTTCCGCCTGACTATAGGCCAGCGAAGCGTTCCACGCCGTGTTGTACGCGACCCAACCCTCAGTATAGCCGGTATTTCCGTTTTGCGGAGCATAGGGATATCCCGCCTCCGGTACGTTTGCGTCAATGACCGCCGTGCAGCCGCCAAGCAGACCATAACCGCCCTGATATTGCTTGTACCATCCGAGGTCTGCACCCTCGAAGTCGCGCGTAAAGTGATAGAACGCTGCTCGACCGGAGGGATTCCGCCCGTAAAGATCATCGATTGCCGCAACGCCAAGCTCATGCAGCCGTGTGTTCACCGCATCGTCTTCCAGAACGCGCGCCGCCGCATACATCACAGCCTGCAATCCCGCCTGATTGCCCGGCTCGTTCTTCGGCGCGCCGCCAGCCAGATATCCGGACTGCGAATCCCCGGTGATCGATCCCTGTTTGTCAGCGGCGGCATAGGCCGCGCCAGTCCAGTATTCCTTCGTGATTTTCTTCTGATCCGCCGTGAAATTCGGGTTGTGGAACTGATAGTTCGTCAGGTCGCCCGCCTGTTTGCTGACGGCCATACGAATGTCCCACAGGTTGCTGCCGCGCGCGATATTGACCTTGGCCCACTCGGCGATCTTCGCCTTGACCTGCGCTTTCAGCGCATCATGACCGGGGCACATCTCAATGAAATAGCCGAGTGCGGGGATCGTGATATACTCGCTCATGCGTTGCCCCTTGCAGAAAAACGGGTCGCAGATGTCGTTGCCGTCATCGTTTCCGATCGTATACTTGCAATTTTCGATTGCCGCCTTGAGGAACTTGTTTGTGGTCTCATCGCCGAGTCCGTCCCGCTTCGCAACCTCATACATCATCAGGTTCGGCACGATGGAATGGCCCATCGGCTGCGAGCCTTTCA
>USDP01000041.1 GCA_900553545.1 uncultured Eubacteriales bacterium
GGTACAACCGCAACGCGGCCATCAACCCGTACCTCTCCGAGGGCAAGAAGACCGTCTCGCTTGAGATTGCCGAACAGCTCGACTGGAACATGCCAGACTATCTCGCCATCTCCGTCGGCGACGGCTGCACGATTGCAGGCGTCTGGAAGGGCCTGAAGGATCTCTACGCCATCGGCTTCATCGACAAGCTGCCGCGCCTCATTTCCGCGCAGGCCGAGGGCTGCCACCCGATCAACCGCGCAATCGCGGAAAATAAGCCGTGGGAGCCAATGGAGGAGAACACGCTGGCCGACTCCATCGCCGTTGGCGTGCCGCGCAACGCCGATAAAGCGCTCATGGCCATCCGCGAGTCGAACGGCATCGTCGTCAACGTGACCGACGAGGAGATCATGGCCGCGCAGAAGCTGCTCGGCACGACCTGCGGCGTCTTCGGCGAACCCGCCGGCGTCACTGGCACGGCTGCTGTCAAGAAGCTCTGCGAACAGGGCGTCCTTGGCGTGAACGACACGGTCGTCTCCGTCGTCACAGGCAACGGCCTGAAGGACGTCGCCAACGCGATCAAGTTCTGCGGCGACCCGATGCACCTGCCGAACGACCTCGACGAGCTGGTCGAGGAATTCGACAAGCGCGGCATCTCCGTGGAATAAATCAAAAACCAAAGCACCCCGCGGACATCGTCCGCGGGGTGCTTGTGTTCCATCTTCACATTTGCTATAATGAGCAAAATAAACGCAAGAGGTATTGACCATGGATCGGGAAGCATTTCAGACTTGGACGGCTGGGCATATTCGTCTGCTTGACGGCGCAACCGGCAGCAATCTGCGTGCGGCGGGTATGCCCGCTGGCGTGTGCAGCGAAACGTGGGTCCGCGCGCATCCGGAAACGCTGCAAACCCTCCAGCGAGCCTATGTGGACGCGGGCAGCGAGATCGCCCTCGCGCCCACCTTCGGCGCGAACCGCGTCCTGCTGGCCCACCACGGGCTGGAGCATGAGGTCGAGCCGCTGAACCGCGCGCTCGTCGCGCTCTCGCGCGAGGCCATCGGCACGGACGCGCTCATCGCGGGAGACATGACGACCACCGGCGAGCCGGTTCTCCCCAGCGAAGATCGCGCGTATCACCGTTTGCTGGACCTCTACACCGAACAGGCTGAGGCGCTGCTTGCCGCAGGCGTCGACCTCATCATCATCGAGACGCTCATGGGCCTGACCGAGGGCATGGCCGCGCTCGAGGCTGTGCGTTCCCTCTGTGACCTGCCCGTGCTCTGCTCGTTCTCCGTGCAGACGGACGGAAAATGCTACTTCGACGGCAGCATCTTCGACGCAGCCGAGATCCTGCCGGAGCTGGGCGCCGACGCTATCGGCGTCAACTGCTCGAATGGGCCGGATCTGCTCGATTCGGTCGTGCGCGGCGTGAAGGCTGTCTCCCCTGTTCCCGTCCTTGCCAAGCCAAACGCCGGTCTGCCCGTCATGACGGACGACGGCCGCGCCGTCTATTCGATGGGTCCGGAGGCATTTGCCGGACACATGAAAGCGCTGATCGATACCGGAGCCTCCCTCCTTGGCGGCTGCTGCGGCACCACCCCGGCCCATATTCAGGCCCTGAAGGCCATCCTGTAAGCCCACGCGTTATGCCATCTCCTTTTTGCTGGGCTTTTGCCTCAGCGGACTCTGGTTTGGCTGCCACACGCTGCTCCGTCCAAAGCTTGAACCATTCGCGCATGGAGCACTGGAGCCGTTCCCGCCGCTGCTCTCTGCGGCCCTCCCTACCGTGCTTGTCTGCATTGCTGCCAAGACACATCCGTTTCATTTTTCCGCACTTGCAGATGGGCGGCTCTGGCTGATTACATTCGTGACCGTCCTGCTCACCTGTCTGGTCAAGCGTGTGTCCTGCCCGCAGCAACCCGTGCCAGCATCCGGCCTCGCCGCCCGCTGTCTCGAGGCCGCCTGTATGGAGTTCCCACAGCGTGCCATGGTGCAGACCTTCCTCTGCTGGTATCTGACTCGTCGCGGCGGGGACGAGGCGATGTGGGCATCGGCTCCTACGAATTTGATTGTACGCCGGTCTAAAAATCATCCCCCATTTCGTCTGAAATGGGGGATGATTTTAATCCAGATAGACGACCGGTTTGATAAGGTCGGCGGGCTTGTTTTTCATCAGGAGCAGCGCCTCCTCGATGTGCCCGAAGCCATGGAACCGGTGCGTGATCATCAGGCTCGGATCAATGCGCCCAGTCTCGACCATCGCGGCGAGGCGCTCCGCGCGGAGCCGCCCACCGGGCATCAGCCCGCCGCGGATCTGCTTGTGCGCCATGCCGCAGCCCCATTCCGCGCGCGGAATGTTCACAAAATCGCCCTCGCCGAGATAGTTGACCGAGGCGACGATCCCGCCCGGCTTGACCATGCGGATGGCCGCGTCGAACGTGTCCGCGCCGCCGCCCGCGATGCAGACCTTGTCCACGCCGCGTCCCTGCGTCTGCGCCAGGATCTGCTCGGCCAAATTGCCGTCGCGGTAGCTGAGGAAGTGATTTGCGCCGTAGGCCGCGGCGACCTCGCGGCACTTGGCCCGCGTGCCGACGGCATAGATGTTCGCCGCGCCGCGCAGCCGGCAGCCCGCAACCGCCATCAATCCGACCGGCCCGATGCCGATGACGGCCACGTCCTCGCCGAACTGCACCTCGGCCAGCTCCGCCGCGTGCAGCCCCGTCGGCATCATGTCGCAGAGCATCGCCGCCGCGCCCGGCTCCATGTCCTCCGGCAGGCGGGCCAGGTTCGCGTCCGCCTCGTTGACGTGGAAAAATTCGGCGAACACGCCGTCCTTGAAGTTTGAAAATTTCCAGCCCGCGAGCATCCCGCCCGAGTGCATCGCATAGCCGCGCTGCGCCTCGAGCGAACCCCAATCCGGCGTGATGGCCGTGACGATCACGCGGTCGCCCGGACGAAAATCGCGGACGAGCGCCCCGACCTCCACGACCTCACCGACGGCCTCGTGCCCGAGGATCATGTCGCGCCGGTCGCCCAGCGCCCCTTCAAACACCGTGTGGACGTCGCTCGTACACGGCGAAACGACGATCGGACGGACGATCGCGTCCAGCGGCCCGCACTCCGGCCGCGGCTTTTCGATCCAGCCGACCCGATCCAGCCCCAACATTGCAAATGCTTTCATTGCGTTTTCTCCTTCCGGAATTTTCTCGGTCTAGGATGTGAAAACGCACATTTTTTATGCAAATTTCATACGACCGCAGCTCCAATGGTGTGTCGCTGCCCCATAAAGATGCAGCAAGGGCGCCTGCCGGTTCCCAAACGGCAAGCGCCCGTGCGTTGTTGCGGCAGGTCTGCACAGGGGGGGACGTGCAGAGGTCTTGACTGCCAAAGAGGAGAAGAGCTGCTGAAACTCTGTATGATGCAGCGGCAGGCTCCCAATACCTGCCGGAGCAGACAAAAAAACCGTGCGGCCAATGAACCGCACGGATACAATACACCTGACATGATGTGTTCCTTCGGCTGCGGTCGTGGCACAGGCCCTGCATGGCTCTCAGCTGACCTGACTTATCGCCCCAAGGACGCATCACAGTGACCGACTCGCGGGGACTCTCACCCCATTCCGCCTGCGGACTGACCCGCACGAACCATCCAGTTCTATTTCGTTGGATTCAGTATAACACAACCCCTTGCGGTTTGCAAGGGGTTGTGCAGAAATATTTTGGGTTATTGTGCCATCAGCTGTTCCAGCGCGGCGAGGCGCAGGCTCGTCGTGAAGACCTCCATTGCCTGCTCCAGCTCTTCGACCGGCGGCAGGGACGGCGCGATGCGGATGTTGGAATCCTGCGGGTCGATCCCGTACGGGAACGTCGCGCCCGCGCCGGTCATCGTGACGCCCGCTTCGCTGCAAAGGGCCAGCGTCCGCTTGGCGAGTCCCGGCACCGTGTTGCAGGAGACGAAATAGCCGCCCTTCGGGCGCTCCCAGCTGGCAATGCCAAGGTCGGCGATGCCGTCGAGATGGCGCAGCACGCACTGGAACTTCGGAGCCATGTGCGCCGCGTGCTTCTTCATCAGCTCCAGCGTATGGGCCTTGTCCTTGAGGTAGAGGACGTGGCGCTGCTGGTTGACCTTGTCGTAGGAGATGGTCTGGATGGCGAGCAGCTTCTGCATGTATTTCTGGTTGGCTTCGCTCGTCGCCATGACGGAGATACCCGCGCCGGGGAACGTGACCTTCGACGTGGAGGCAAACTCATAGACCATGTCGGGGTTGCCCGCCTCGCGGCAGAGCGAGAGGATGTCCGGGAATTCGACGTACTCGCCCTCAAACTCGTGGATGCAGTAGGCGTTGTCCCACATGAGGGTGAAGTCCTGCGCGGCAGGCTTCAGATTGGCGATGCGGCGGATCGTCTCCTCGGAGTAGACGATGCCGTCGGGGTTCGAATATTTCGGCACGCACCACATGCCCTTGACCGCCGGGTCCTTGACGTGCTCTTCGACGAGATCCATGTCCGGGCCGGTGGGCGTCATGGGAATGACGATCATCTCGCAGCCGAACGACTGCGTGATCTTGAAATGGCGGTCATAGCCCGGCGCGGGGCAGAGCCACTTGACCGTGTCCAGGCGGCACCAGGGCGAGCCGGAATGGAGCAGACCGTGCGTGAATGCCTTGGAAATGGTGTCGTACATCAGCGTGAGCGAGGCGTTGCCGCCGATGAAGCACTCCTCGGGCTTGCAGCCGAGGATCTCGGCGAACAGCCGCTTCGCCGCGGGCAGCCCAGACAGCTCGCCATAATTGCGTACATCAATACCATCGGAAATATAGTCTTCGGGGGTCTTGAAAACATCCATAATATCGCTGACCATGTCAAGCTGTGCCTTGCTGGGCTTGCCGCGGGACATATTCAGCTTCAGCTCGCGGGATTTGAGCGCGTCAAACTGGGCCTTTACCGCGCGGTATTCCTCTTGCAGCTCTGCTGCGCTGCGATCCTTGTATGCAACCGCCATTTTCCATACCTCTCTTAAATTATCATTCTGGCCGAAACCGGCCTTCTTGGGAACCTGCTTTAAGTATACCGTATTCTGAGTATAAACGCAACCGGAAAAGCGTTCACAGCCTGACAAAAAAGCTAGGGCTTATCACGGCAAAATGACGAAAACGGCCCCTCCGCGAGATCGCGGAGGGGCCGAAATTGGATCTGGTGCGATACGCCCGCAGCTTACGCCTTCTTGGCGGCAGCCTTCTTGGCGTTGCCTTCCCAGTAGTTGACGCAGATCGCGCAGGACGCGTCGCCAATGACATTCAGGCTGGTACGGCCCATGTCGAACAGACGGTCGACGCCGTAGATGAGGCCGATGTAGGTCGGATCGATGCCGACGGCATCAAGCACCATCGCCAGCATGATCATGCCCGCGCCGGAGGTACCGGCGGTGCCGATGGAGGCGAGCGTCGCGGTGACGACGATGGTCACCATCTGGCCCATGGTCAGGTCGACGCCGATGCACTTGGCCAGGAAGATCGCAGCCACGCACTGATAGATGGCGGTGCCGTCCATGTTGATCGTCGCGCCGAGCGGCAGGACGAAGGAGGAGATGTCGTTCTCAACACCCATCTCATCGCAGCACTCCTTGGAGACCGGCAGGGACGCCACAGAGGACGTGGACGTGAAAGCGAAGACAGCCGCGGGGAGCACGCCCTTGAAGAACTTGATTGGGCTCATCTTCGCGAAGACCTTGACAGACAGGCTGTAGACCAGCACGACATGGATGATGTAGCCGATGTAGGCCGCCAGCAGGACGAGGCCGAGGTCGCCGAGGATCTTCGGGCCCTGGTTGGAGACGACCCAGGTCATCAGGCAGAACACGCCGATCGGGGAGACAGCAAGGATGAAGCTCATGACCTTCTGCGTGACCTCGTTGAAGGAGCTGACAACGTCGGCGGCCAGCTTGCCCTTCTCGCCCGCGACGAGGATGCCGCAGCCGAAGAACAGCGCGATCACGATGATCTGGAGCATTGAAGAATCGAGCAGCGGCTGGATGAAGTTCGACGGGAAAATGCCCTTGACGGTGTCGACGATGTTGGCGTTCTTTGCCTCATACGCCGCATCCTCCGCCATTTCCAGTACACGGAACGAGCCCTTGAAGATGTTCGCCACAACGAGGCCGATGACGCAGGCGATGGCCGTGGTAGCCAGGAAGTAGACAACCGTCTTCCAGCCGATCTTGCCGACCTTGCCGATGTCACCCATGGAGATGACGCCATCCATGATGGAGAGCAGGACCAGAGGCACAACGATGTACTTCAGCAGATTGACGAAGATGTCGCCGAACGGCTTGATGTACGCCGTGGCGATCTCATTCGCCTTGTCTACGCCGAGGAGCGCCCACAGGATCGCGCCGACGATAATGCCGAGCACCATGCCGAGCAGGATGCGGACGCCAAGGCCCATTTTCTTCTTTTCTTTCATATACTCCTTCTCCTCTAAAAAGATTGGCCGGGAGTTTCTCACGCTCCGGGCAGTTTCATTATACCAAGGCGTTAATGTTCTGTAAAGAAATTTTTCAGTTTTGCCTATTTTTTGTTAAGGTTTTCCAAAATTCTGTTCAGATATTTTAACAAATTGCCGATTGATTTTTTCAGATCTTTTCAACACACTGCACAAATGTAAAGTGAAAAAGCGCAAAAACGCCGGGCGGCCTGCGCCGCCCGGCTCGTCGTTTTGTCCTGTCCGGAGTATTGTTCAGTCTTCCAGCGTTTCGCAGCCGCAGAAACGGATGGCCGCCTTCGCCAGCTCCGCCGTCGGGTCGACGAACGGGCCTTCCACCGGCAGCGAATCGGCCACGATGGGCAGCTCCGTGCAGCCGAGGATGAAATAGTCCGCACCGCGCGCGCGCAGCCCGTCCAGCAGACGCTCCCACGTCCCCTGCTCCGGTGCGAGCGGCTTCGACGCCTTGACCACATCGTAAATGAGGTGCATCAGCGTATCGCGCTCCGCCTCGTCCGGCAGAATGAACGCCACGCCCTCGCCCTCCAGCGCGCGGTCGTAGAGCCCGGTCGCGAGCGTCCCCTTCGTGCCGAGGATGGCCGCGGTCTTGCCGGGGAACTTCGCCGCGCAGGTCTTCGCCGTGGCGGCGAGCATGCTGAGAAACGGCGTTTCGGTCTTCGCCTGAAGCTGCGGCAGGAAATAGTGCGCCGTGTTGCACGGCATGATGATGCAGTCCGCGCCGCAGGCCTCCAGATGGCGCAGTGCAGAGGTCATCTCCGGCACGGGGTTCGTCCCGCCGGAGAGGATGGCCGCCGTGCGGTCTGGGATGCGGGCGTTGGAGTCAATGTAGACGCGGATGTGGTCGTTGTCGCAGCTTGCCTTTGTCAGGCAGGTGATCTTGCGGAACAAATCCGCCGTGGCCAGCGGCCCCATGCCGCCGAGGATGCCGATCGTTTTACTCATAGCACATACTTCCTTTCCAAAATCAACTCAATTTGAACCCGTGATCAACCCCTGCACGACCTTCACGGCCAGCAGGATCAGGACGACGATGACCGTCGGCTTCACGATCTTCGAGCCATTTTTAATGGCGAGCCCCGCGCCGAGGAAATGCCCCGCGAAGCTCGTCACCGTGCCGATCAGGCCGAGCACGATAAAGACCTTTCCACTCATCAGGCTCGTGATCAGCGCGCCGATGTTGGACGCGAGGTTCACGAGCTTCACATTGCCGCTCGCCGTCCGGACGTCCATCTTCGCGAGGTTGCAGAATACCAGCAGGAAAAACGTGCCGCTGCCCGGCCCGTAGAACCCGTCGTAGGCCCCGATGAAAAACGTCGACACACAGACGATCGCCATCTGCGCCTTCGGCTCGATCTGCCCGCGCTCCTCCGGGAGCTGCCGCTGCCGCAGCACCACGAACGCCACCACCGGCAGCACGAGCAGCAATAAATATTGCAGATATTTCTCCGGCACCATCAGCTGCAATTTCGTTCCGAAATGCGAGCCGACAAGCGACATCACGATCCCCGGAATGCCGAGCTTCCAGTCCACATAGCCGTTTTTGATATACCGTCCCGTCGACGCCAGCGAGCCGAGGCCCGCCGAGAGCTTGTTCGTCCCCAGCGCATAGTGCGCCGGCAGGCCCGCCAGCAGATACGTCGGCACCGAGATGATCCCGCCGCCGCCCGCAATGGCGTCCATGAACGAAGCAAAGAAGACACCGACCGCCACGATCAGCGCCATTTTCAGTGTCAGATCAGCCGATCCCATCAAAATCCCCCCGGAGCAGCCGCTCCACCGTCCAGGCCACGCCGTCGTGCTCGTTGTCCGGCGCGACAGCATCCGCAATCTCGCGCACATGTTCCTTCGCATTGCCCATCGCCACGCCGACGCCCGCCGTCTGGAGCATCGCGACATCGTTTTCGCTGTCGCCGATGGCGAGGATCTCGTCCGTCCGGATGTGCAATCGCTCCGCCAGTTCCAGCAAAATTGCGCCCTTGTTCGCGTCCTGCGCCATGACCTCCATGTCGATGAAGCCCGCGCTCGTCACAAAGACCGGCAGCGGCTCGATCTCGCGGAGCGCCGCCTGCTGTGCCGCCGCGTCGGCAAAGACCACGTAGAATTTATCCACGCCGCCCTCCCGCGCCGCGAGCGTCGCCGTCAGCGACGGGACGACCGTGTGCGTGTCGAACACGCTCTTCATCTCCGCGGGATAGAACCGCGTGAACTGGCCGATCTCATCGGCCTGGTTGCAGACCAGATCGTCATAGAAAATGCCGATCAGCGTGTCATACTTCCGGAAAATGGCGTTGACCTGCCGCGCCGTCACGATGTCCAGCGTGTGATTGCTCAGCCGCTCATGCTGCTGCACATCCATCAAAAAAGCGCCTGTGCAGCCCATCAGATACCGGATCTCCGGCACGCGGTCCAGCACCATCTGGCTCTCGCAGAGGTTGCGCCCCGTGTTCAGCGTGACGATCACGCCCGCCGCCGCGGCCCGGCGCAGCGCATCCGCCGTCGCCTGCGTGACCTGATTTCTTCCATTTGTGATCGTCCCGTCCACATCCACGGACAGCAGCCGAATTGCCATACCTGTTTCCTCCGATTTTCGATACGCCGCTATTTTATCAGTATCGGCCCCTGAAATCAAGCCGTGCAGGCCGGGAGAAATTCACAATTTCTTCTTTTTTTATGGGGTCTGCTGTGGTATAATACTACGAAGGATTTGAAAATTACCGTCCCGCGCGGCTCCGCCGCGCAGAAAGGTCGTTATTATGGGATTATTCAATAAGCTCTTCGGTACCCGCTCCGAGCGCGAGGTCAAAAAGCTCGCGCCGCTGGTCGATGCCGTCATGGCCCTCGAGGACGATTACCGTGCCCTCTCCGACGAGGATCTCCGCGCCAAGACGCAGGAATTCAAGGACCGTCTCGCCGCCGGCGAGACGCTTGACCAGCTCCTGCCCGAGGCATTCGCCACTGTCCGCGAGGCCGCAGACCGCGTGCTCGGCATGCGCCCGTACCGTGTGCAAGTCGTCGGCGGCATCGTGCTCCATCAGGGCCGCATCGCCGAGATGAAGACCGGCGAGGGCAAAACGCTCGTTGCCATCCTCCCGGCCTACCTCAACGCGCTGACCGGCGAGGGCGTCCACATCGTCACCGTCAACGACTACCTCGCCAAGCGCGACTCGGAGTGGATGGGCAAGGTCTATCGCTTCCTTGGTCTCTCCGTCGGCCTCATCATCCACGACAAAACGCCGGCCGAGCGCCGCGCGTCCTACGCCGCCGACATCACCTACGGCACGAACAATGAATTCGGCTTCGACTACCTCCGCGACAATATGGCCATCTACAAGCAGGAGATGGTCCAGCGCGGGCACAACTTTGTCATCGTCGACGAGGTCGACTCCATCCTCATCGACGAAGCGCGGACGCCGCTCATCATCTCCGGCAAGGGCGAAGAATCGTCCAAGCTCTACGAGATGGCCGACTATTTCGTCGCCCGCCTGAAAAAGCAGGTCTTCTCCACCACCGACGATAAGGAATTGCAGGATCAGTTCGACTGCGACTACATCGTCGACGAAAAGGAGCGCACCGTCAGCCTCACGCAGAAGGGCATCGCCAAGGCCGAGGAATTCTTCGGCGTAGAAAACCTCGCCGACGTGGAAAACTCCACGCTGAACCACCACATCAATCAGGCCATGAAGGCCCGCGGACTCATGAAGCGCGACATCGACTACGTCGTCAAGGACGGTCAGGTCATCATCGTCGATGAATTCACCGGCCGCCTGATGTACGGCCGCCGCTATAACGAGGGCCTGCATCAGGCCATCGAGGCCAAGGAGGGCGTCAAGGTCGCGAGTGAAAACAAGACGCTTGCCACCATCACCTTCCAGAATTTCTTCCGCCTCTATGCCAAGCTCTCCGGCATGACCGGCACAGCCCTGACCGAGGAAGAGGAATTCTCCGGCATCTACGATCTCGACGTCGTCGAGATCCCGACGAACAAGCCCGTCATCCGCATCGACAATCCCGACATCGTCTACAAGACCGAGCCGGGCAAGTTCCGCGCGGTCATCCGGAAGATCAAAGAGTGCCACGAGAAGGGCCAGCCTGTGCTGGTCGGCACGATCTCCATCGAAAAGTCCGAGCTTTTAAGCCAGCTTCTGAAGCGCGAGGGCATCCCGCACAACGTCCTGAACGCCAAGCACCACGAAAAGGAAGCCGAGATCGTCGCGCAGGCGGGCCACCTCGGCGCGGTCACAATCGCGACGAATATGGCCGGCCGCGGCACCGACATCATGCTCGGCGGCAACGCCGAGTTCATGGCGAAGAGCGACCTGCGCCGTCAGGGTCTCTCCGACGAGCTGATCGCCGAGTCCAATTCCTTCGCCGAGACCGACGACCCCGAGATCCTCGCCGCCCGCGCGGCCTATCACGAGGCTTATAAGCGCCACAAGGCCGAGGTCGACCGCGAGGCCGATCTCGTCCGCAAGGCCGGAGGCCTCTATATCATCGGCACCGAGCGGCACGAGTCCCGCCGCATTGACAACCAGCTCCGCGGCCGTGCCGGC
>USDP01000042.1 GCA_900553545.1 uncultured Eubacteriales bacterium
GATTGAAACCGTTCTTTTCTTTCTGGCAGAGAAAGAAAAGAACGGTTTCAAAAAGAAAGTGGGCGAACATTGGTCGCCCACAAAGCACAAACCACCCCAGACGCCGCAGCGTCTGGGGTGGTTTGATCAGAGCACTTTGGAAAGGAACGCTTGCGTTCTGGGGTTCTGCGGATGATCGAACAGCTCGTTCGGCGCGTTCTCCTCGAGGATCGCGCCGCCGTCCATGAAGATGACCCGGCTGGCGACCTCGCGGGCGAAGCCCATCTCGTGCGTGACGACGGCCATCGTCATCCCGTCCTCGGCGAGTGAGCGCATCAGGTCGAGCACTTCGCCGACCATCTCGGGGTCGAGCGCGGAGGTCGGCTCATCGAAGAGCATGACCTCGGGCTGCATCATCAGCGCGCGGACGATCGCGATGCGCTGCTTCTGCCCGCCGGAGAGCATGGCCGGGAACGTGTCCGCCTTGTCGGGCAGGCCGATGCGGGCGAGCATCGCGCGGGCCTTTTCATCGGCCTCGGCCTTGCTCAAAAGCTTGAGATGGACGGGCGCGAGCGTCAGGTTTTTCAGGACGGTCATGTTCGGGAACAGGTTAAAATGCTGGAAGACCATGCCCATCTTGCGGCGATGGAGATCGAGATCGATCTTCTTGTCGGTGATGTCGACGCCGTCGAACCAGACGGAGCCGGACGTCGGCACCTCGAGCAGGTTCAAGCAGCGCAGCAGCGTCGATTTGCCGGAGCCGGACGGGCCGATGATGGCCACGACCTCGCCGCGGTTGATGCTGAGGTTGCAGTCGTTCAGGGCCTTGACGGCGCCGCCGTCGAATTCCTTGACCACGTGCTCGACGCGGATCAGCTCGTTATTGCTTGTCGCCACGGCGCATCCTCCTTTCGACGGCCTCGATGGCCTTGCTGGCGGGGTAGTTGATGCAGAAATAGATCAGGGCCGCGAGGGTATAGGGTGCGAGGGAGACGTAGGTCGCGCTGGCGACGGCCTTCGCGCCGAACATCAGCTCCTCCATGCCGAGCATGGAGCAGATGGACGACTCCTTGACCATCGTGACGATCTCATTGGCGAGGGCCGGCAGGACGTTTTTGATCGCCTGCGGCAGCACGACGAAGCGCATCGACGCGCCGCCGGAGAGGCCCAGCGAGCGGGCCGCCTCGGTCTGCCCCTTGTCGACAGCGAGGATGCCGGCGCGGAAGATCTCCGCGACGTAGGCCGAGCTGTTCAGCGCGAGGGCCACGACGCCGGGGATGAAGCGCGAGATGTCGGCAAAGCCGAGGATCGTGACGCGCGGGATGGAGATGGCCCCGAAGAGTCCAAAGTAGATGATCGACAGCTGCACGAGCAGCGGCGTCGACCGGAAGAGGGCGATGTACGCGCCGGAGATGCTCCGCACGATGCGGTTTTTGCTCAGCCGCATCAGCGCCAGCAGCAGCGCCGGGATGATGGCCAGCAGGACGGACACGACCGCCAGCAGCAGCGTGTATTCCAGCCCTCGCACGAACGACGTCGCGTATTTGGGCAGGAAGGAGAAATTGAAGAAGTTCGCCTTGTTCATGTCGACGAACAGGTTGCTCCACCACATAGAATATGGTTCCTTTCTTTGTTGCGGGAAGCCTTACTTCATTTGGCTCTGGAAGAAGCACGCCTTCCCTTATTTTTCGATGAGACGTCGAACGTGCGCAAAGTGCAGGGCCGGAAGGCGGCCTTGCACTTTGCAGGAAAATGGAATGACAGTGTAAGGGATTATTCCGCAGGCGCGTCGGCGGAGACTTCCTCGGCCACGCCGCTCAAGGAATCGGCCAGAGAGATGAACTCTTCGATCTTGTTCTCGGAATTGATCTTGGCAATGGCTTCGTTGATGCCGGGGAGCAGGCCCTTCGGGTCGCCCTTCTGAACGGCGACGCAGTAGGGTTCCGCCGCGCCAAGCTCGCTGGACGCCTCGGCGATGACGAAATCGTCGTTCTCGGCGACATACTGGTTGGCGACGCTGCCGTCGACGACCACGGCGTCGACCTTATCGTACATGAGCTGGTTGACGAGGTCGGTCACGAGCTGGAGGGCCACGAGGTTCGCGCCGGGCATGTCGTTCGTGACGATGTCGGCCTTGGTCGTGCCGGTCTGGGCGCCGACGGCCTTGCCGTCAAAGTCGGCGAGGGTCTTGTACTGGTCCGCGTTCTCCTTCTTGACAAGGATCATAGGCGGATAGTCGGTGTAGTAGGGGTCGGAGAAATCGGCGGCTTCCTTGCGCTCGTCGGCCGCTTCCATCGCGGCGATGACGATGTCGAAATCGCCCTTCTGGAGGGAGGCCAGCAGGTAGTCAAAGGCCATGTTCTCGGTCTGGAGGGTCTTGCCGGTGTAGTCGGCGATGTACTGCGCGACGGAGACGTCGATGCCGCCGTAGACCATGTCGCCGTTGTCGTCCGGATACATGAACTCGAACGGAGCGTAGTCGGCGGACGTGCCGAAGATCAGCGTCTCGGCGGGGGCGTCGGCCTGCTCAGTGGACTCGGAGGAAGCATCGGCTTCGGTGGAGGCGTCGGCCTGTTCCGTGGTCTGGGAATCAGCAGGCGCGGTGGTGTCAGCGGGGGTGGAATCGGTGTTGGACGCGCAGGCCACCATGCCGAATACCATCAGCGCGGCCAGCGTCAGTGCAAGCAGCTTTTTCATAGTCAATACTCCTTTTCATTTTCGGATGCAATGTTGTGCATGTTTTTTGTGATGGCAACAGTATACAACGTTTATTCATGCAAAGTCAAGCAAAAATATTCATATTTTATGCAGTTTCTTTTGCGCAGTTTTTGTGCGAACTGCCAAAGGGCAAAAATAGTGCTTGCATATGTCAGTTTTTGACCATATAATAAAGAAAAAAATCAAACGCAAGCCGCAAAAATCGGCGGTCATGGTCGTCCCGCGCGGGACAGCATAGCCGTCTCTGCCTGCGGTATGCAAACAGGAATGAATATATGCAAATGAATAACTCGATGAATATGATGAATAATTCCGTGTTGGAGACCGACCTTGCTCTGCTCCGGCGTAACGCAGAGTCCATCATGCGCGCAATCCCCGCAGGGACGAAGCTGCTGCCGGTGCTCAAATGCGACGCCTACGGACTCGGCGCGGCTGAGATCGCGCGGGTGCTGGAGCCGCTCGAGGCCGTGGCGGGCTTCGCCGTGGCGCATGTGTCCGAAGGGCTGGCGCTGCGGAACGCTGGAATTACAAAGGATATTCTGGTCATGAGCAGCGCGCTGCCGTGGCAGCTCTCCGCCGCGGTCGAGGCAAATTTGACATTGGCGTGCGGCCGGGCGGGCTTCGCCTCGGAGCTGCAAGCCGCCGCAGAGGCTGCGGGCAAACCTGCCGCCATCCATATTAAAATTGATACCGGGCTGCACCGGATCGGCTTTGCGCCGGAGGAGCTGGGCAGCTTGCTGGAAGAACTGAAAAACGCGCCGTCACTGCGCGTGACCGGCACGTTCTCACATTTTTCCGATACCTCGGACGCGGCGCTCTGCGCGCGGGAGTATGCGGTATACCTGCGGGCGCTGGACGCGCTGCGCGCGGCGGGCATCGAGCCGGGCCTGCGCCACGTCGCGTGCTCAGCGGCGAGCGAGCAATACCCGGAATACTGCCTTGACGCGGTGCGCGTCGGGCGGCGGCTGTTCATGGATGCTCCGACGGCTCCGCGCGGCGATATCCTTGAAGTATCAACGTGGCGGAGCTTCGTGACGATGGTGCATCCGCGCCGCGCGGGCGAACAGATCGGCTACGGCGGGGCGGTTACGCTGGCGCATGACGCGCTGATTGCGACCGTTGGCGTCGGCTATGGCGATGGGCTGAACCCCGCGCTGGCCTCCGCTAAGGCTCCCGTACTCATCGGCAGGAAGCGCTGCACGCTCCTGGCGTGCTGCATGGATCAGTGTTTGATCGACGTGACGGGCACGGACTGCCGCCCCGGCGACGAGGTTGTGTTCTTCGGCTATGACCGGTTCGGAAACTGCCTGCCCTCGCAGGAGGTCGCGCTGCTGATCGGCGGCGACGAGGGCTGCGGCCTGACGGCAGCGCTCTCTCCCCGCGTGGTCAGAGCTTACAGTTCCTGATTCCGCGCAACATGGAGCGCAGACAGCTTCCCCGCCGCCATCAGCAGCACCGGCAGAGCGTAGGCCACATACTGCGCCGCGCCGCCATAGGCAATGAGCAGGTTATAGATCGCGTGGAGGGTGATGGCCGCGCCCAGCAGACCGCAGGTTCCGGCGATCTTCAGCCAGGTCTGCTGCCACGCATACGCCAGCCCTCCGCCGACGATCATGCCGCAGAGCACGTGCATGGCGCCCGTGCCAAAGCCACGGAAGAAGATGAGAGAGAAGCGGTCCGCGCCGTTTTGGATGAGATAGCACACGTTTTCAAAGGTGGCGAAGGAGAGGGCAATCGTGACGGCGGCGGACTTGATCTTCTCCCCCTCCGGCTCGAACACCAGAAGATAGAACACCAGCGGCAGCAGCTTCATGACCTCCTCCACCACAGGGGCAATCTCTGCAACGGATGCAAGGGCATCCGCCTGATACACCGCCGCAAGGAAGGTATTGATATAGGCCGAGAGCAGGCATACGCCCATCCCGGCGATGCTGAGCAGGAACAGGCGCAGCTGCCGCCGGCCCATGCACAGGGAGGCCACCAGCAAAGGCGAGGCCATGCAGAGGAAGATGTTTTCGATGTAGGTCACGCGCCCACCGCCTTTCTCGCGGCGGGCAGCAGCCCGAAAATGGCAAGCGTCAGCAGAATGTCACACCAGAAGATCGGGCTGGACAGAGACGTATTCGGCCAGAAGCAGCCCACCGTCCAGAGCAGGTATTCCGAGGCGGCGAAGCACAAGATCCCGATGTGGAAATACCGCTGCTTCCGCGCCTGCCCGGTCTGCCTTCCCGCGTATACAAGCCCCCGGATGGAGCCGTAGGAGAGGACGATCATCATGCCGCACCAGATCAGGTTGGAGAGGATGTCCCCATAGGTGCAGTAGAAAATCAGGAGCGGCACGCCGGTCAGCGGAGCCAGCCATGCCTCCCAGCAGCGGAAGGCACGTTCTTCCCGGCCGGTCAGGGCCGCCTGCAAAATGCGCAGAAAGATCACGCTGGCGACCCAGCCGAACTCCGACACATAAAACACCTGCGGCGTTGTGGAAAACAGGAGCAGATACAGCGTCCAATAGCCCGCGCCCAGTGCAAAACAGCCATAGAAACAGAGCAGCAGAAAATACTGCTGCTTTTTGCTTTTCCAACAGGCGAAGCCGGCGAGGCAGGCTCCTGTAAACGTGACCAGCAACTGCAGCAGGTTCTCAATCAGCTCCATGCCGTTCCCCGCTTTCCGCGTCCCGTTCGTCCTCCCGCCCCAACTGCCGAAGGCGGAAGCACAGAATGGTCACGCACACGCCGAGCAGAAATGCCAGAAGCCCAATGACGATATATCCAAGGGCGGCGCTGCTGTGGAAGACGCTGCCGGCCGTTTCAAAGCCCGTGTAGTCGCCGGTCTGGATTTTTGCGGCAATGCCGGGCATCATGCAGGATATCCCCACGATCAGCGCAAGACACGCCGCCGCAGCGGAGATCCCGGCGATCCTGCTGCGCCGCAGCCGTCTCTCCCGCTGCCTTGCGGCGATGCGCCGCTTCGCCTCTGCGAACCGTTCTTCATGACTCCGCATCTGTGACACCCTCCCGTTCCAAGAGCTTTCGCAGGCTCTCTTTTCCGCGATATACCAGGTTTGTGATCTGCTTCACCGATTTTCCCATGACCTCCGCGGCCTGCGCATAGCTCATGCCCTCAAAATAGGTGAGATAGAGCGCCTCGCGATAGTCCGGGTTCATATCGCCCATGCAGGCATGCAGTACGCGGTTCCGCTCGGCCGTCCGGACGACCTCCTCCGTCAGGGGCCGGGCATCCGGCGCGGCCGCCAGCTCGTCCAGACTGAGGCAGAACCGCCGCCTGCTTTTGCGGCGCAGCGCCATGTGTCGCGCCGCCTTATAGAGGTATGCCTTGAAGCCGCCGTCCCGGATCTTCGGCTTTTTCGTAAACAGATCAGCAAAGACGTCGATCATCAGCTCCTCCGCCTCGTGGATGTCGTGCAGGTTGCCGTCGATGTATAACGTCAGCGGATCGCCGTATCGTTTCATCAGGGCGTCCAGCCCCGTGTCGTCGCCGCACAGATACTGATGATACAGCATCTCATCGCCGACCAGATTGTTCCCGTTCTTCATGTTCTCCCGCAGTCCGCGTAAAGCCGCATGGCCGCCCCATGGATACTCCAAACCGGAACCCATGGAACTGGTTCCGGTTTGGATAGAATATAAAGGGCCGCCGTTTATTTGACGGTGATCAGCTCATACTGTTCATTTCCAAGGCCGAGCTTGACGGCATGGACAATGCCGGAGCGCCAGTCGGTGTCCGGGTGGACAGCATGGAAATGGTCGTGGTCATCATGGTCGCAGTGCGCCGTCTCGCCAAGCTGCGAATGGGGCAGGACGGGCTGACGGTTGACCGCGTCGGCACAGGCGACGTCGAGCGCGACGGGATCGAACGAGGCGAACATGCCGACATCCGGCACGATGGGGGCGTCGTTCTCGGCGTGGCAGTCGCAGTTCGGGGAGATGTCGCGGACGATCGAGATATGGAAGCTCGGGCGGCCATCGACAACAGCCTTGGTATATTCGGCAATTTTGGCATTGAGGATCTCGGACTTGGCATCGAAGCTCGACTGGATAGCGTCCTTGGGACAGATGTCCACGCAGCGGCCGCAGCCGACGCAGCGGCTATGGTCGATGGTGCATTTCTCGTTCTCAATGACCGGGGCGCTGTGCGCGCAGATCTTCTGGCAGGCGCCGCAGCCGACGCAGAGGCTCTGGTCAACGGTGGGCTTTTCATTGGAGTGCATTTCCATCTTGCCCGCGCAGGAGCCGCCGCCCATGCCGAGGTTCTTCAGCGCGCCGCCGAAGCCGGTGGACTCGTGGCCCTTGAAGTGGGTGAGGGAGATGACGATGTCGGCGTCCATCAGGGCGCGGCCGATCTTGGCCGTGGGACAGTACTGCGCGCCCTCGACCGGGACCTCGACCTCATCCGTGCCCTTCAGGCCGTCGGCGATGATGACGTGGCAGCCCGTGGAGAACGGGGAGAAGCCGTTGGTATAGGCGGTATCGATATGCTCGAGCGCATGCTTGCGGCTGCCGACGTAGAGCGTGTTGCAGTCGGTCAGGAAGGGACGGCCGCCGAGCTCCTTGACGAGGTCGGCCACGGTCTTGGCATAGTTTGGCCGCAGATAGGCCAGATTGCCGAGCTCGCCGAAGTGCATCTTGATGGCGACGAATTTATCCTGAAAATCGATCTTGTCCATGCCGGCCTTCAGCAGGAGTTTGCGCAGCTTTTGCTGCTGATTCAGGCCGGGACGGCAGCGGAAGTCGGTGAAATATACTGGACTGGTGTTCATAACAGCGCCTCCATCTTTTATAGGTATGCCGTTATTTTAGCGAAATTTTTGCAGACCGTCAAGCTCCGCCCACGCAGGAGCTGCCAGGACGCAGAAGATTTACAATTTGTTAATTGCCAGGCGCGCCAGTGCGATTGAAAATCAGTACGGGTTGTGGTAAAATCGGTAAATCAGTATGTCCGGTGCGCGCGAAGCAGATCCGGGACATCAGAACATCAGAAATGAGGGAACAAGTATGAATTGTAAGTATTGCGGCGCAGAGCTGGAAGCAGACGCGAAGTTCTGTCCGGAATGCGGCAAGGCGCAGACGGAAGAGGACGTCCCGTCCGCCGAGACTGAGCAGGCCGCACCGGAAACTGCCGCGCCCGCTGAAGAGGCCGCGCAGGCCGAAGAGGCAGCTCCGCAGACCGACGAGGCCGCGGAAGCGGCTCCCGAAGCGAAGGAATCTCCGACGCAGGAGGCCCCGGCAGAAAAACCGGAAAAGTCTGAAAAGAAGAAGACCGGCTGGCTGCTCGGCGGAGCGATCGCCGTGCTGGTCATTGTGATTGCGCTGTTGGTCGTGAAGATCGTGCGCGACAGCCAGATCAAAAACGTCGACACCGCCACGACCGAGGAGACGGCAGCCGATGCCAGCACCGACGCGGCAGAACCCACGGACACGCCCGACGACAAGCTGGACTCCAGCGGCGACGGCGAGAGCACCGAGATCCCGCTCAACGGCGTGAGCTACACCGTGGCGGCAGACGAGCTGACCGATGAAGTGCTTGATCGCGTGGTTGCCGAGTGCGGCGATATGACGCTGACGAACCGCGACCTGCCGGTCTACTATTGGCAGCAGTATCTCTCGTTCGCAAACACCTATGGCATGTACCTCAGCTACATCATGGACACCACGCTCCCGCTCGACCAGCAGATGTATGACGAGGAGAACACCTGGCAGCAGATGTTCCTGAACGCGGGCCTGAGCATGTTCCAGTATCACGCAGCCGCCGCGCAGGAGGCCGAAAAGGCCGGCTATCAGCTCTCGGCAGAGAGCGAGCAGACGCTGGCGGAGCTGAAAGACAACCTCCAGTCTGCCGCCGAAAGCTACGGATTTGAGAGCGCCGATGCCTATTTGCAGAATTCCTTCGGCCCGAGCGTGACCGTGGAGGTCTATCAGGAGTTCCTGCGCCGCGCGCTGCTCGGCACGGAATACCTCAACTCGCTCGTCGACGCGGAGCAGCCGACCGACGCCGAGATCAGCCAGTATTATGACGACAACGCAGAGACTTATGCAGAAAACCGCGTGGAAAAGATCGACAAGCCGATGGTGAATGTCCGCCACATCCTCATCGAGCCGGAAGCCGCCGAGGACGGCACGATCTCGGACGAGGCGTGGGCCGCCGCGGAGCAGACCGCGAACGACATCCTCGACCAGTGGCTCGCGGGCGACGCGACCGAGGAATCCTTCGCCAACATGGCGAACGAAAACTCCTCCGACCCCGGCAGCAACACGAACGGCGGACTCTATGAGGACGTGTATCCCGGCCAGATGGTCGAGACGTTCAACGACTGGTGCTTCGCCGATGGCCGTCAGCCCGGCGATTACGGCATTGTAAAGACCGACTACGGCTATCACATCATCTTCTTCGTCGGCGCGGGCGATGAGATCTACTGGTTCCAGACCGCGAAGGAGGACTATCTGAGCGATCTGGCCGTGAAGATTCAGGACGAGATCACGGCGAAGTATGCCTTCGTCTCCTATGTCGATCAGGCGGCGCTGGTGGACGTTCTGACCGCCGCGAACGACAGCGAGGCTGCGCAGTAAAAAAGGAGCGGAGACGATGAAGCGACTTCTGTTTTTCGTCAACCCGAACGCAGGGCACACCGAGATCCGAAGCAGCCTCATGCAGGTCATTCAGATCTTCACCGCCGGCGGCTATGAGGTCACGGTTCACCCGACCGCCGGGCCGCGCGACCTCACGCGGCAGATCGTAGAGCGCGGCGCGGACTATGATCTCATCGTCTGCACCGGCGGCGACGGGACGCTCAACGAAGCGACGAGCGGATTGATGCAGTTGGAGCACCGGCCCCCGCTCGGCTATATTCCGGGCGGGACGGTAAACGATGTGGCCTCGTCGCTGGGACTCTCGCGCGACCCGGTCGTCGCCGCGCAGGACATCGTCCACGGCAAGCCGTTCGCCATCGACATCGGCGCGTTCGGCGAAAATCGCTGGTTCGATTATGTTGCGGCGTTCGGTTTGTTCACGAACGTCCCGTATCAGACGCCGCAGGTCGACAAGCGGATCTGGGGCCGGATGGCGTATTTCTTCAACGGCGTGCAGGCACTGGGCGAGGTACATCCTGTCCATGCGCGCGTCAGCTGGGCCGGAAAGACCGTGGAGGCCGACATCATCGACGGCCTCGTGTGCAGCACGACGTCAGTTGGCGGGTTCAAGGCGACGCGGGCCGTCGGCGAGTTTGGGATCAGCATGAACGACGGGCTTTACGAGGTCGTGCTGATCCGCGACATCAAAAATCTCGCGGATTTCAGCGCCGTGGCGGCGAAGCTGCTGTGGATGGACTTCTCCGACGAGAACTATTTCATCACCGCGCAGACCAGCGCGATCCGCTTTGAATTTGACGATCCTGTCGCATGGACGCTGGACGGCGAGTTCGGCGGGAGCGTGACAGACGTCACGATTCAAAATCACAGCCGCGCGATCGAAATGATCGTGCCGCGATAACAAAAGGAATAACCGTTATGCAGCTTCGTTTTGCCGTTCCGTCCGACGCAGGAGCGCTGCTCCGCATCTATGACGAGTACATCAACACCTCGATCACCTTTGAATATGCCCTGCCGGGCGAGGCCGAATTTGCCGCGCGCATCGCGGACATCTCGGCGGAGTATCCCTATCTGGCGCTGTTTGACGGCGGCGTCCCAGCGGCCTATGCCTACGCGCACCGCGCACAGGCGCGCGCGGCCTACGGCTGGAACGCGGAGCTTTCGATCTACATCGCACAGGCGTATGCCGGGCACGGACTCGGCCGGCTGCTCTACGAGGCATTGATGGAGCTGCTGCGGCGGCAGGGCGTAAAAACCGTCTACGGCGTTGTCACCAGCCCAAATCCCGCGAGCGAGGCGCTGCACCGGGCGCTGGGCTTCCATGTGGCGGCGCGGTTCCACGACGCGGGATGGAAGGACGGCGCATGGCACGATGTCACATGGTTCGAGCGGGAGATCTCCCCGCACGACGGCGCGCCGAAGCCCCTCCGCCCGATCGGCGAGGTCGGTGCGGACGAAGTGCTCCACGTGTGCGAGCAGGCGATCTGCGAACGGTTCGCAAAATAAGAAAATGCCCCGCGGCCTCAGATGAGGCCACGGGGCGTTGCTTTATCGATAAGCCCCCCTCTACGAAGAGGGGGGACTTTCCGCTGCGGCGGAGACGGGCGACCAATGGTCGCCCCTACGTTCATCGCCGGAAGTGCAATAGACAACGTAGGGGCGGGCATTGCCCGCCCGACAATCCCTCCGTCAAAAATCTTTTATTTTTTACACCTCCCTTT
>USDP01000043.1 GCA_900553545.1 uncultured Eubacteriales bacterium
GTGCCGAAGGGGTCATGGTTGTCGTCGGTATCGCCGGTGTTTCCGGTGTCGCCGGTATTGCCGGAGTCCGGATTCGTCGGATCGGTGGTATCATCCGGGTTTTCGGGGTCTTCCGGTTCCTCGGGTTCCGGCTCGACGTAGGGCGTGACCTCGTAGGAGATGTTGCGGGACTTATAGACGTCCGTGTGCAGCTTTTCCTCTTTCAGCACGCTGCCGTCGGCCTTGACATACTTGCGGTACGCCTCGACGGTGTAGCCGGTGTAAGCGCCGTTGACGCGCTTGCCGAGGACATATTTATTGCCCTGTGCGTCGACGGCGATGTCGATGGCGTTGCCGTTGGCGTCCACGCCGGCGCCCTTCTGAATGGTGATCTCGGTCTTCTGGTCGTCGGTCTTGCCGGCCTCCTCGATGACCGTCTTATAGGCCTTGGTGTTGATGGTCTTGTGGCTCAGCTCGATATGATCCCAGTCGCGCTCGGGCGTGGTGCCCAGAAGCTTGATGTGGACATAACCGCCGGAGACGGAGGCGTCGATGCGGATGGGCTTTTCGGTGTTGTTCTTGAACTTATAATCGATGCTGCCCCAGTAGACGGTCGCGTCCATGCCGGCCTCGACGTAGGTGACGAGGTACATGTGCGGCTCGCGGTAGGTGATCTGCATGTCGGCAAGCAAACAGGCGGTGTAGATGGTCGAGGCAACCTGGCAGACGCCGCCGCCCTCGGATTCCTCGCTCTTGCCGCCGGAGGCATAGACGGTCGCGGCCTTATAGCCCTTCTCCTTCGTGCGTTCGCCGACGACGCCGTTGAACGAGAACTCCTCGCCGGGATTCAGGATCGTGCCGTTGATGGCCTTGCAGGCCAGCTCGAGATTGGTGGTACGGTTGGCGTTTGCCGTGTGCGGGGAATCACACTGGCCGAGGACGTCGGAGAAGAATTCCTTTTCCAGTGTTTTCAGCGTGACCTCCGGCTCGCGGTCCTCCATCTGGATGGTGATGACCTCGCCGGCCTTGGCCATCGCGATCTGCTGCGTGTAATAGGCAAGGTCAAAGCCGTAGCCGATCTCTTCCGGCACGAGCTTTTTGGCCTCTTCGTCGTAGTAGGCGTCGACGGTGTCAGTGCAGTACTTGTCATAATAGCTCTGCAGATCGACCGGGTCACAGGGCGTGGTGTCATAATCGAAGCTGAGATCGGAGAAGTTGCCCGTCGTGAACCGCTGGATGACCGCGTCATAGAGTGCATCGGCGTCGAGATGGATGGCCGGGGAGCCGGCGGTGACGGTGATGGTGCCTGCCTCTTCATCGACCTTGACGATGGGGTCGATGCGGTCTGTCTCGACGTCGCGTGCGGTCTGGTCGATCAGGGAGCGGATGTACTCGGTGTCGAGATTCAGGCTGGATTCCAGATCGACGTTATATTCGTTATGCTTCGCGCGGTTGTAGGTGATGAGCGCAGTGATGGGCCCGCCGCTGCGGCCATACTGCATGGCCTGGTCGACGGCCTCGTCGGCGTTCAGCGCGACCTGGCTGACCTCCGGCGTGAAAGACAGCGAACGATCCGGGAGCACAACAGTCAGCGTGTCGGCAGAGGTGTGCTGGTCGACAGCCTCCTGTACGGCGTTGATGGCGGCGTCGCGCTTTAGCCCGCCGACGTTGATGCCCGCAACATAGACATTCGGGTAGATGGTGTCCTGCCCTTTCAGGATCATGCCGTAGGCACAGACGCAGAGCACGGCCACCAGGATGACGCAGCCGAGAATGATGCCGACTTTTTTGCCGCCGCCGGACTGTTTCGGGGCGGACGCGCCGCCGGTATGCTTCTGCGCGGCGGTCGGCTTGTGGGAAGGCTTGGCAGCCTCAAATTTTCCTCGTTTCAAATGAGATCCCTCCTATTCGGAACACGGCAATTTTGCCGAAAAGACTCGATCATGGGTTATCCACATTATAGCGGAGCGGCCCGGGATTTGCAATGGCAATTCGATCAAGAAAGTGTGTCGGAATTCTGAATTTTCCATTAAGGATTGCCAGATTCCGTACTGCTCGAACGCGCGACTGCATAATTTCCGACTAATTTCTGCGCAATTTTCAGCGCGTCCTCGCCTTTGGCGAGCTTGACGGTGAGCTGCGGCTGCTTGCCCGCGGCAAAGAAGATGCGGCCCTTGAAGTCCGGCGCGGCACAGCAAGCCGAGACGGCGGCAAAGTCCAGCACGGCCATGAAGATCATGACGGATGTGTCCTTCTGGCTGATCTCGGTGATGCCCGCGGCGGCGGCCCGGGCGCGGAGCAGCGCGACATCGATCAGGTTCAGCACGCCCTTGGGCGGGTCGCCATAGCGGTCGATGATCTCGTCGAGCAGGTCGTCCGCGTCGGACTGCGAGCGGATGGCGGCCATGCGGCGGTAGAGGTCCATGCGCTGCTCGCCGGAGGTGACGTAGGTCTTGGCAATGTTGGCCGCGATGTTGAGGTCGGCGGTACATTCCGGCTCCTTGAGCGCGCCCTCGCCCTGCTCCTCCAGAACCGCTTCTTCGAGCAATTTCAGGTACATGTCGTAGCCGACGGACATCATGTGGCCCGACTGCTCCGAGCCGAGCAGGTCGCCCGCACCACGGATCTCAAGGTCGCGCATCGCGATCTTGAAGCCGGAGCCGAACTCCGCGTATTCGCGGATGGCCTCGAGGCGCTTTTCCGCGACCTCGGAGAGCACCTTGCCCTTGCGAAACGTCAGATAGGCGTAGGCGTGCCGGCTCGAACGACCGACGCGGCCGCGCAGCTGATGGAGCTGCGAGAGGCCAAACTTGTCGGCGTCCTCGATGATGAGGGTGTTGACGTTCGGGACGTCGATGCCGGTTTCGATAATCGTCGTGCAGACGAGGACCTGGATGTCGCCGTTCGTGAGGGACTGCATCACGTCGCTGAGGCCCTCCTCCCCCATCTTGCCGTGGGCCACGGCGATGGAGACATCCTCGCCGAGCTGCTGCTTCAGCTTGGCGGCGCATTCGTCGATCGTCTCGACGCGGTTGTGCAGGTAATAGACCTGTCCGCCGCGCGCGAGTTCCCGCCGGATGGCCTCGAGGACGACCTGATCGTTGTGCTCGAGGACAAACGTCTGCACGGGATAGCGATCCTGCGGCGGCTCTTCGATCGTGGACATGTCGCGCAGACCCGAGAGGGCCATGTTGAGCGTGCGCGGGATGGGTGTTGCGGATAGTGTTAAGACGTCGACGCCGCGCGAAAGTTCCTTCAGCCGCTCTTTGTGCGTCACGCCGAAGCGCTGCTCCTCGTCGATGATCAGAAGGCCGAGATCCTTGAACTGCACCGATTTTTGCAGCAGCTTGTGCGTGCCGATGATGAGGTCGATCTTGCCGGCGGACAGGTCGTAGAGCGTCTTTTTCTGCTGCTGCGCCGTGCGGAACCGGGAGAGGACGTCGATCGTGACCGGGAACGACGCGAAGCGGCGGACGGCGGTTAAATAGTGCTGCTGGGCCAGAACGGTCGTCGGCACCAGAATGGCCACCTGTTTGCCGTCCAAAATGCACTTCATCGCGGCGCGGAGGGCGACCTCTGTCTTGCCGAAGCCGACGTCGCCGCAGAGCAATCGCTCCATCGGGGACGGGGACTCCATATCCCGCTTGATCTCGGCGATGCAGCGGAGCTGGTCATCAGTCTCCGCATAGGGGAAGCTCTCTTCAAACTCCTTCTGCCATGGCGAATCCGCCGCAAAGGCGAAACCGGGCAGGCGCTTGCGCGCGGCATAGAGCTGAATGAGTCCTTTGGCAAGATCCTTGGCCGCAGCCTTGGCGCGGGCCTTTGCCTTCTGCCATTGGTCGCCGCCGAGCTTATTGAGGCGGACGGGCGCGTCCTCACCGCCGGAGCCGATATACTTGCTGACAAGGTCGAGCTGCGTCGCCGGGACGTAGAGCGCGTCGCTGCCCTGGTAGGCAATCTTGACGTAGTCCTTGACCACGCCGCCGACCTTCATCTGCTCCATGCCGACGTAGCGGCCGATGCCGTGGTGCTCGTGGACGACGAGATCGCCTGGCGTGAGATCGGTGAAGGATTCGAGCTTTTTGCGGTTCGTGGCGGCTTTTTTGCGCTTGGCGGCGGGCTTCTGTTCGCGCCGGGCCAGGAGCTGCCCCTCTGTCAGGATGGCCCAGTGCAGGTCGGGATATTCGAGTCCCGCGGGGAGCGAACCGTCGGTAATCAGGATCTGCCCCTGCTGCGGCGCTTTCGTCAGCGGGAAGGCCAGCAGCGCGTTCACGCCGCCCTCGCCCAGCATCTCTTTCAAGATCTCGCCGCGGCGTTTGCCGCCGCAGAGGACGAGGCAGCCGTATTCGTTTTTCACATAGTGCTTGAGGTCGGAAACCGCCGTATCAAGACTGCCGCCGTAGCCCGGCAGCTGCCGCGCGGTGATGGAGAGAAGCTTCTGCGGCGGGAGCGTCTCCGGGTAGCGCGCCGCGAGGAAGCTGTCGAAGTAGACTGTGCCGCGCCCGGCGAACTGGCCGAGCAGAGGCTCGTATTCCGCCTGAAATTCGCA
Organism: uncultured Eubacteriales bacterium; assembly: GCA_900553545.1. GTDB lineage: Bacteria > Bacillota > Clostridia > Oscillospirales > Oscillospiraceae > CAG-170. The sequence continues at coordinate 4,529 of USDP01000043.1, forward strand.
GAGTTCGCCCGCAAGCGTGCCGGACGAGAGCAGGACGTCGAGCGTCTGCCCAAATTCCTCGCTGCGCGCCCGCGCGCCGCGCTGCAAATTGCCATGGTCGCAGAAGAAGACGGCGGCGTCCTGCGAGATGTAATCCGCCGCGCAGGCAAACTCCGGATAGATGAGCGCCAGATAGCGATCCGCCGCGGCGAAGCTGACGCCGTTTTCCAGCTTTTCGCAGTCGGACGCCAGCGTTTTGATGAGGGCCTGATTCGGCGTTTTGCGGCGGTTCTGCCGGGCGATGTGCGCCTGCAAGTCGGCGCAGAGGCCGGAGAAGCCGCCTGGATGCAGGCCGGGCAGCGCCTCCTGCGTCGGCAGGAGGAGGGCTTCGTCACAGTTTTCGGTGCGGCGCTGGGTGACGGGATCAAAAAAGCCCATCGCGTCCAGCTCGTCGCCGAAGAACTCGGCGCGGACGGGTTGATCGTGCGCGGGCGAAAAGACGTCGAGAATGCCGCCGCGCAGCGCGAACTGTCCCGCGCCCTCGACGAGGCTCGCGCGGGTATAGCCGGCGGCGGTGAGCTGTTCGGTCAGCTTGTCGAGGTCATAACTGCCGCCCGCCGTCAGGCGGATAGAGGCGGCGTAGAGCGTCGATTTCGGAATTGTGCGGAGCTGGAGCGCTTCGAGCGTCGTGACGAGGACGGGAATCCTTCCCGCCGAGAGGTCGTAGAGGATGCGCAGCCGCCGCTGCTCCCATTCGCGGGAGACGCCCGCCGCATCGAGAAACGTCAGCTCGCGCGACGGAAGCGTCACCGGCGGCTGGCCGAGAAAGGCCGTCAGCTCGGCGGCGAGGCGGGAGGCGGCCATCTCGTCCTGGCAGACGGCGACGACGGGGCGGCTCGTGTCCTCGCGGAGCGCGGCGATCCAGTGCGCGCGGGCGATCTGGCTGACGCCGGAGACGGCGGCGGTCTGCCCCGCGTCGAGCATGGCGCGCAGCGATTCATATTCCGGGCTGCTGTGCAGCAGCGAGAGCAGGACGTTCATGGATGACACCTCCAAAACAGGGTTAAACAGGTTTTCCGTGCAACAGGCAACGCAGGTAGAAGCATTACCCCCTACCTGTCGAAGCCGGTCGATTTTCAATTACTTACCATTGAATGATGCAGCCGCCTTTTCGCATCCATCGGTGAGGATGCAGAGCGCGGCGTCGCGCGCATTGCCCAGCGCGCGATCCAGCTCCGGCTGCTCGGCCTTGGAAAAGCTGGAGAGCACCCAGTCGGCCAGGTCATAATCGGGGTGCGGCTTCGCGCCGACGCCGATCTTGACGCGCGGGAAATCCTCACTATGAAGCATCGCGATGATGGACTTGATGCCGTTGTGGCCTCCGGCGGAGCCGGACTTGCGGACGCGGATCTTGCCGACGGGGAGCGAGATGTCGTCAAACAGGACGAGCACGCGCTCCGGCGGGATCTTATAAAAGTGCGCCGCCGCCTCGACGGCGAGGCCGGAGGCGTTCATAAACGTCTCCGGCTTCAGGAGCAGGAGCTTTTGCCCACGGTAGTTCGCCGTGGCGCAGAGCGCCTTGTATTTGATCTTCGTGATGCGGACGCCGAGTGCGTCTGCAATGCAGTCGACGGCCATGAATCCGGCGTTGTGGCGGGTATTTTGATACTCGCCGCCCGGATTACCGAGGCCAACAACGAGCCAGTCGCACCCGGCGGATGGGAACAATATCATATCAGAACAGAGCGGACATGGAGTTTTCTTCGTAAATTCTCTGGATGGCGTCGGCGAAAACCGGGGCCACGTCGAGATACTTGATCTTCTTGCAGGCGCCTTCCAGCGGCGGGATGGTGTTGAGCAGAGCAAGCTCTTTGATGGGGCTGGCCTCGATGCGGTCGTTGGCCGGGCCGGAGAGGACGCCGTGGGACGCGCAGGCATAGACTTCCTTCGCGCCGCCGATCTCGACGATGGCCTTGGCGGCGTTGCAGAGGGAACCGGCGGTGTCGACCATATCATCATAGAGGATGCAGCTCTTGCCGCGGACATCGCCGATGACGTTCATGACCTCGCACTGGTTGGCCTTTTCGCGGCGCTTATCGACGATGGCAAGGCCCATGCCCATCTTGTTGGCGAAGGAACGGCTGCGGGCGACGGAGCCGACGTCCGGCGAGACGACGACCATCTCTTCCGGATGCTCAAACTTCTCCATGAAGTATTTCACAAAGATCGGCACGGCATGCAGATTGTCCACGGGAATGTCGAAAAAGCCCTGGATCTGGGCGGCATGGAGATCCATGGTGAGCACGCGGTCGGCACCGGCGGCCTCGATCATGTTGGCGACGAGCTTTGCCGAGATGGGGTCGCGGCCCTTGGCCTTGCGATCCTGCCGGGCATAGCCGAAATAGGGCATGACGGCGGTGATGCGGCCTGCGGAGGCGCGCTTGCAGGCGTCGATCATGACGAGCAGCTCCATCAGATGGTCGTTGACGGGCTTGCAGGTGGGCTGGACGAGGAAGACGTCGCTGCCGCGGACGGATTCGTTGATGGTCATGGAGACTTCGCCGTCGGCAAAGGATGTGACGGTGCTGTCGCCGAGGGGCAGCCACAGCTTGCGGCAGATGCCTTCGGCGAGGCTCTTGTTGGCGTTGGCGGAGAATACCTTGACATTCTTACCATGAGAAATCATTTTGAAATACCTCTCTGATTCATCATTCTGTTCTGTATGGAAGATCTATTTGCAGCGGCCAGGCCGCGTATGCATGGGGGTGGATCTTATAGAAGCCCTTGTAGGGGCGGACGACCCTGTCCGCCCGAAGCCCGCCGCAGCGGCTTGCCTCCCCTGGCAAGGTAGCGAAGCGGCCCCTTTCATAAGGGGAGCCTTTGGGCCGATGAAGGCATCGGCCCCTACGACCACTGCGACGGGGATCATGCTCGTTGCGGGACATTATTTTTCCTTGATCTTATGCTTCGCGGCCCAATCCTTCTTATTCTGCTGCCGGGCGCGGGCGATGGCGAGGGCCATGGCCGGGATGTCGTCTGTGATCGTGGAGCCGGCGGCGATGTACGACCCGTCGCCAACCGTGACCGGCGCGATGAGGTTTGTGTTGCAGCCGATGAAGGCGTTGTCGCCGATGGTGGTGCGGTATTTTTTCGCGCGGTCGTAGTTGACCGTGACCGTGCCGCAGCCGAAGTTGCAGTTCTGGCCGACGTCGCTGTCGCCAACATAGGTCAGGTGCGAAATCTTCGTGCCGTCGGCGATCGTGGAATTTTTGATCTCGACGAAATCGCCCACGCGGATATGGCTCCCGATCGTGGAGCCGGGGCGGATGTAAGCAAAGGGGCCGATGTGGGTATCATAACCGACGGTGGAGTTATAGACCTGCGAGCTGTTGACGTTCGTGTCGTCGCCAATCTTGGCATTCTCGAGGTAGCTGTTCGGGCCGATGGTGCAGCCGCAGCCGATGGAGGTGTGGCCGCGCAGGATCGTCCCCGGCAGGAGCGCAGAGCCTGCGCCGACGGCGACGCCCGGCTCAACGTAAGTATTGTTGTAGTCCCAGATTTCAACGCCCTGCTGGGCCAGACGATAGAGATTGCACTGGTTGAGCACCGGCTGCCACTCCGGCAGCTCGCTCAGGCTCGCGACGCCGTAGACGCCGTCGCGGTCGGTATAGGGGACGCCGTGGTCCTTCAGGAATTCGGTGAAGATGAACTTCTCGTCCAGAGCCTGCATCAGCGTCACGCGATTGACAGACGTGACGGGGCTGACGATGGGGGCGGAGTCGAACTCCTCTTCGTCGTTGGCATAGGGCAGGATGATGGCCGGGCCGGTGACGACGATGACATCCTCCTCGCTCTCATCCGCCGTGGACAGGAAGACATGGAGCTGGTCGGACACAGCCTCCTGTGCGGGGCAGAAAAAGCCGACGTCATCCGGGATGCAGGCGCGGACATCGCGCCGGAACCGCTCGTGGCAGACCATAAAGAAACGCCCAACGCCGCCGGCGATCAGGGAAGACGCCAGCCACGAAAGCAAAGGCGTACCCATGATATTTTGCAGCATCATCGGGCGTGAATATCCAGTTTTCGCGGTATCGTCCGGGATAAAGACAACGGCAGACAAACCAGGCATGGGAAACACGCTCCTTCCAAACTGCGGTTATGGGCAGTCATACTGCCTATAGTATAGCAGATTACGCGCAGTTTGTATAGGAATTTTACAATATTTTTTTGAACAAAATATCCGAAAACTGCGGTTCGGAATTGAACATTCCGATTAAACATGTTATAATCGATACACTTTCAACAATATAAAAGAGGAAACCATATGTTAGAGTTAAAGAACCTCCGATTGACTGCCGAGGATGGGCAGGGCAAGGTGGACATTCTCAAGGACGTGAGCCTGTCCGTGGCGGACGGGGAATTTCTGGTCATCACGGGGCCGAACGGCGGCGGCAAGACGTCGTTGGCAAAAACCGTGATGGGCCTCATGCAGCCGAGCAGCGGACAAATTTTCTGGAACGGCGAGGAAGTGACGAATCTTTCCATCACCGAGCGCGCCAGGCGCGGCATCTCCTACGGCTTCCAGCAGCCGCCGCGCTTCAAGGGCCTGAAGGTGCGCGACCTGCTGGCCATCGCGGCTGGAAAGGCGCTGGGGCACGACGAGGCGTGTTCCTACCTCACGAAGGTAGGACTCTGCGCGCGCGATTATCTCGACCGCGACGTCGACACGAGCCTCTCCGGCGGCGAGGTGAAGCGCATCGAGATCGCGTCGATTCTGGCCAAAAACGCAGAGCTGATGCTCTTTGACGAGCCGGAGGCCGGCATCGACCTCTGGTCGTTCGCGCGCCTGACCGAGACGTTCCGCCAGCTGCACGACGAGGGCGGGCACACCATCGTCATCATCTCGCATCAGGAGCGCATCATCCGGCTGGCCGACGAGATCGTCCTGATTGCGGACGGCAAGGTGGCCGGGCGCGGCAGCGTGGACGAGCTGTATCCGCGCATCCTGGCCGACACGGTCGCGGGCTGCAACATGCTGGAGGTGAACGGGCAATGCTGAACGACATTCAGAAGAAGATCTTGCAGGAGGTCGCCGACATGACCGGTATCCCGGACGGCGCGGTCAACATCCGCAGCGACGGGCAGAAGGAATACCGGCAGAACTCCGAACACATCACCATCGAATCGAAGACCGACAAGGACGGCATCGACATCCGCATCGCGCCGTTCACGAAGAACGAAAACGTCCACATCCCGGTGGTACTGACAAAATCGGGCTTTCAGGACATGGTCTACAACGACTTTTTCGTCGGCGAGGGCGCGGATGTGCGCATCGTGGCGGGCTGCGGCATCCACAACTGCGGCGACTGCGACTCGCAGCACGACGGCATCCACACGTTCTACGTCGGCAAAAACGCGAAGGTCACCTACATCGAAAAGCACTATGGCGAGGGCGAAGGGCGCGGCAAGCGCATCCTGAACCCGCAGACCATCGTCTACCTTGAAGAAGGCGCGAGCATCGTCATGGAGACGAGCCAGATCGCGGGCGTCGACGACACGAAGCGTTATACCAAGGTCGTGGCCGAGGGGGCGGACTCCGAAGTGCAGATCACGGAAAAACTGCTCACGGACGGCGAGCAGCACGCCATCTCCGAAATGGATGTCATCCTGAACGGCGCGGGCAGCCGCACGCGCGTCATCTCGCGCTCGGTCGCGAAGGGCAGCTCCACGCAGCTCTTTTATCCCCGCGTGCAGGGCAACGGCCCGTGCTTCGGCCATGTCTCCTGTGACGCGATCATCATGAGCGCGGCAAAGGTGCGCGCCATTCCGGAGATCTCCTGCAACCACGTCGACGCGAGCCTCATCCATGAGGCGGCCATCGGGCGCATCGCGGGCGAGCAGCTGCTCAAGCTCGAGACGCTCGGCCTGACGCCGGAGGAAGCGGAGGAAAAGATTCTGGAGGGCTTCCTGCGCTGAGATGAAGCACAATATTCTTGACAAGACCTTCTGGGTCTATACGGCCATCGCCGTGGCCTGCTGGTGCGTAGGGACGGGGCTGATGTTCCTGCTCTACAACTGCCTGCATGTGGGCTACTGGATCGCGTCGGCCTGCAACTATCTCGTCGGCGGGACGATGTCGTATTTCCTGAACCGGAAATACACGTTCCACAGCCATGACAACCGGCTGCGCCTGCTCGCGAAGTATGTGCTGCACATGGTGGTCTGCTACTTTGTGTCGTACTCGCTGGCGCCGGTCGTGACGAAGTTCGTGCTCGACCATTGGACGCTGCACGCGAAGGGCAACGTGTCCCTCGCGGTCGGCTCGGTGACGTTTACGATCCTGAACTATTTCGGCCAGCGCTACGTCGTTTTTCGCTCGTTCCATCAGAAAAAAGCCTGAAACAGACGCACTATGCAGGGGCCGATGACCCTGCCCGCCCAAAGCCTCCCTTGTGTAAAGGGAGGTGTCAAAAATCGAAGATTTTTGACGGAGGGATTGT
>USDP01000044.1 GCA_900553545.1 uncultured Eubacteriales bacterium
GGCTGTGGTCGTCTTGCCGACGCCGCCTTTGCCGGTGATCGCTACTTTCATTGGAAAAACCTTCTAAACTCTAGTCGTAAGTAAAAATATCTTAGATACCCAGGGCTTTGCGCTTGGCCTCGATGGACTCGATCATACGGTCGCCCAGCTTTTCGATGTCCTTCTCGACGACGAAGTTCGCCTCGACCCATTCCTTGCAGCCGGTCTCGCCCTGGAGCAGCTCCGTGATCTCGGAGGAACCCTTGGAGTACGGATCGACGCCGAGGTAGGTCTCGATGCCGGTGGCGACGACGTAGTTGCCGATGGAGACGGCCTTCTCGGACATCCATTCCGGCGCGCAGCCGCACAGCGGGATCTGGGAGATGTTGATGCCCCAGTCCTTCGCGATGTCGGACGCGAGGATCATCATACGGGAAATATCGACGCAGGAACCCATATGCAGCACGGGCGGGATACCGACCAGCTTGCAGACGCGCTTCAGACCTTCGCCGCACATCTCGCCGGCGTCCGGATCCATCAGACCGGCCTTGGCCGCAGCCTGTGCGGAGCAGCCGGAGACGATGACGATGATGTCGTTCTTGAGCAGCTTCTTCATCAGCTCAATGTGCGCGGTGTCCGGGCGGACCTTCGGGTTGTTGCAGCCGACCATCGCGACAGCGCCGCGCAGAACGCCGGACTTCACAACGTCGACCAGCGGCTTCGTCGTGCCGGTGATGTCAACATGGCTGTTGGTAACGCCGTCAAGCTCTTTCTTGATGGCCTCAACAGAGTAGCCAACGCGGGCCTTGGTCTTGAGCTGGGGAATGTTGACCAGCTCGGGCTTGCGGTTCTTGAAGTTTTCAACCGCCATCTTGATGATCGCCTTGGCGTTGTCCGCCGCGGTGGCCTCGTTGAACTCGATGAAGTCAGAGTCCGGCATCCGGGCGATCGGGGAGGTGGTGATGAATTTGGTATGGAAGCACTTGGAAAGCGGGCCAAGTGCCGGGAAGATGCACTGCACGTCGACGACGATCGCTTCGCAGGCGCCCGTCAGCACGACATTCTCCTGCTGCAGGAAGTTGCCGGCCATCGGGATGCCCTGACGCATCGCGACTTCGTTGCCGGTGCAGCAGACGCCGCAGATGTTGATGCCCTTCGCGCCGTTTTCCTTGGCGAGGGCGACCATCTCCGGATCCTGGGAGTACATGACGATCATTTCGGACAGGGAAGGATCGTGGCCGTGGACAACGATGTTGACCATGTCCTTTTCCATGACGCCGATGTTGGCGGTGGTGTCAACGGGCTTCGGCGTGCCAAACAGGATGTCGGAGAACTCGGTGCCCATCATGGAGCCGCCCCAGCCGTCGGACAGGCCCGCGCGCAGAGACTGCTTGATCAGCGCCTCGGGCAGGGAAGAACAGCCCATGTGCGTCATGTGCATCGACTGCGAGACCTCACGGTCGATCGCGCGCGGCTCGATGCCGGCCTTGTGCCAGAGCTCCTGGGTGTGCTCCGGTGCGCGCTTCAGGTAGCGCTGCACGCCGAACGGCTTGCCGTATTCCATCAGGCCGGTCTCGGCGACTTCGTGCGCCAGATCGTAGAGGTCCTTGCCTTCGGTCTCGATGCCCCACTCATGGGCGATCTTCCGGAGCTTTTCCGGATCCTTGACCTGGTAAGAGCCGCCATCCTTCGCCTGATACAGCGTGTGGCAGATCTGACGGCCATGGTCGGAGCGCGTGGCTGCGCCGCCCGCGGTGAAGCGCAGGTAGTTACGGCCGACGATGCCGTGTACGTCGCAGCCGCAGATGCCGCGCGGCGCCTTCGGCGTGATGCGGCAGGGGCCCATGGAGCAAATGCGGCAGCAGGTGCCGGCTTCGCCGAAGCCGCAGTGCGGCGTCTGATTTTTGACGCGCTGCTGCCAGGAATCTGCGCCGACCTTCTTGCCGGTTTCAAGCAATTCGTTCGTCGCTTCTTCCATCTGTTCAATAGTGATTAAGCGATCCCAATCCATCGATGATGTATCCTCCTAAAAAAGTTCTTTCGTGCCGAAGGGGGAGACCTCCGGCCTTGGGAATGGCTGGCTGCCCTTGGGAAGGACATACCAATATGGCGCACGCCGCGGCCTGAAACCGAAGACTGCGAAATACGCCGAATACAGGTATCTCTATTTTAACAAGTCCAAACGGGAATGTCAACTAAAACCGATCTAAAAATATCGATTCATTTTGGTAAAACTACTGGCGTAAATCCCATAAAAAATCCCGAAACTGCGAAAAACAGTTCCGGGATCTGCATTTTATGTGTCCTTCCGTCAGCTGATGTGATGGACGTTGATGTGGGGATAGGTCATCTCGATGCCCGCTGCGTCAAACTCACGCTTGACGTTTTCCAAAACGTCGTAATAGACGTCCATGTAATCCTTCGGTCGGATCCAGAGAAACAGCACATATTCGATCGCGCTCTCGCCGTAGCCGTTCACGCGCGCGATGGGCTGCATCTCCTGCATCCGCAGCGGATGCTCCGCCGCGCGCAGCAGCGCCGCCTTCACGTCCTCGACCGGCGCGTCGTACGACGCCGTGATCCGGTATTCCAGCCGCCGCTTGTCGCTCGCCGTGTAGTTCGTCACGGTCGAGCCGGTGATCTCGCTGTTCGGCACGTGGACGAGCTGGTTGTTCAGCGTGAGGATGTCGGTGCAGATCGCGCCGATCTTGACCACTGTGCCGCTCACACTGCCCATCTCGATGAAGTGCCCGATCTGAAACGGCTTCGTCGTCAGCAGGATCACCGCGCTCGCCATGTTGGAGAGCACATTCTGCAAGGCCAGCGACACGGCCAGCCCCGCCACGCTCAGCAGCGCCAGCAGGGAAGATGTGTCCACGCCCAGCGTCCCCGCGATCAGCATGATCGCCGTGAACAGCAGTACCAGCTTCACGATCGTCCGGATGAACGGATGCACCGCCTTGTCCAGACGCGACCGGCCCAGCATCCGGTCGGTCGCTTTCAGAATCAGCTTGATGAGCACCCCGCAGACCACCAGTAAGATGGCCGCCGAGATCAGCTTCGTCCACGAGAAGCCTCCGAAGATCTTCTGGAAAAATCCCACGGTCGAGGCCGTTCCATCCTCCAGCGCCGCGCCCACGGCGCTCGCCGCCTCGCTGACGGCAGCCGCCGCGTCCGGCGCATCATTCGTCAAAAACAGCACTTACGCGCCCTCCGTCGGGTTTGGATTTTCATCCGTCTTGTCCGCAGCACCCTCAGCCGGAGCCGCTTCTGCGTCGGATGCTTCGGCCTCGTCCTTCGGAGCCTCGAGCTTGCGGTTTTCCGCGTTCACATAGACCATGAACTCGTCGCCCGTGATCGTCTCCTTCTGGAGCAGATAGAGCGCGATCTCATCGAGCAGCGCCCGGTGCTCGCGCAGCAGCGCCTTCGCCTGCTCGAAGCAGCTCGACAGCAGCTTCTGCACTTCCTGATCGACCTCGCTGGCCGTCGAGTCCGCGCAGTTCATCGTCGCCGCGCCGTCGAGATACTGGCTCTGCACGGTGGACAGGGCCATCAGCCCGAACTTTTCGCTCATGCCGTACTGCGTGACCATCTTGCGGGCCAGATCGGTCGCGCGCTCGATGTCGTTGGCAGCGCCGGTCGTCGAAATGCCGAACACGACCTGCTCCGCAGCCCGCCCGCCGAGCAGCGTCTGGAGTTCCACCAGCAGCTCTTCGCGGCTGGACAGGAACTTTTCCTCCTCCGGCATCTGCATCGTATAGCCGAGCGCGCCGGACGTGTGCGGGACGATGGTGATCTTGGAGACCGGCTGCGTGTGCTTTTGCAGCGCCGCAACCAGCGCGTGCCCGACCTCGTGGTAGGACACGATCCGCTTTTCCATGTCGGTCAATACGGTGCCCTTCTTCTCCGTGCCCGCGATGACCGTCTCAAACGAGACGAGCAGATCCTGCTGGTTAACGGTCTTCCGCCCGAGGCGCACCGCGCGCAGCGCCGCCTCGTTCACGAGGTTGGCCAGATCCGCGCCGACGGCGCCTGCCGTGGCCTGCGCGATCTTGTGCAGGTCGACGTCCTCGGCCAGCTTGATGTTCTTCGTGTGGACGCGCAGCGTCTGATACCGGCCCTGCAAATTCGGCCGGTCGACGATGATGCGCCGGTCGAAGCGGCCCGCACGCAGCAGCGCCTTATCGAGGATCTCGGGGCGGTTCGTCGCCGCGAGGATCACAACGCCCTTGCTCGAATCAAAGCCGTCGATCTCAGCCAGCAGCTGGTTGAGCGTCTGTTCGCGCTCGTCGTTGCCGCCGAATTTGGAATCTCGCGTCCGGCCGATCGCATCGATCTCATCGATGAAGATGATGGCCGGGGCGACCTTCGCCGCCTGCTGGAACAGGTCACGCACGCGGCTTGCGCCGACGCCGACGAACATCTCCACGAAGTCCGAGCCGGAGATCGAGAAGAACGGCACGTTCGCCTCACCGGCTACGGCCTTTGCAAGCAATGTTTTGCCCGTGCCCGGAGGGCCGACGAGCAGCGCGCCCTTCGGCAGCTTCGCGCCAATGGCGGCGTATTTCTGCGGATTGTGCAAAAAGTCAATGATCTCGACGAGCGATTCCTTCGCCTCGTCCTCTCCGGCCACATCCGCGAACGTCACGCCGGTCTGCTTCTCCATGTAGACCTTCGCCTTGCTCTCGCCGATCCCGCCGAGTCCGCCCATGCCGCCCATCCGCTTGGACATTGAGCGCATCAGCAGCGAGAACAGGCCGTACATGATGATCACCGGCAGCAGCCAGCTCACGATGAAGCTGACGACCGGGCTGGTCTCCTGCGGCAGCTCACGGTTGTACTTCACGCCCTTTTCGTCGAGCTTATGCGTCAGCTCCGTCGTGTCCTGATTCGGGATCAGGCCCGTGTAATAGAGCTTCTTTGCCGCGCCGCTGCTGTCCGTGTCAGACTTTTTCGCGTATACTACGCGGTCGTCGCTCTGGAACTCCAGCTCGCTGATCTCACCGTTATCCAGCATCGTCAAAAACTCGTCGTACCGGACCTCGGTCAGATAGGATTTGGAGATCGACGTGTAGAGCGTGTTGATCAGCAGCGTCGCGATCAGCGCCGCCAACACCAGAAACAGGATTCTCCGGCCTTTGATATCATTCTCATTGTTGTTATTGCCGTTGGGCCGCTGATCGTTCTTTTTGGGATCGTTGCTCATGGAGCCACCTTCCTTCCATCTCGTGGGAGCCTTGTTGTGCCTGTATCTTACCACACCGCGCCGTCCTTTACAAGAACAGGCAAAAAACAGAGCGTAAATTTTCTGTGAATTTCAGAAAGAATTAAGATCTGAATTTCCAAACTTTCCGGTTGTGCATCGCGAGCAAAGCTGTTATAATGTTATCTGGTATGCCAGCATTTCAAATAGAAGCCTAAAAAGTCTTGTAGGGGCGGACGACTCTGTCCGCCCACAAAAAGACCTGCGATTATAAATTACGGAGACACCACCTATGGAAGAACGGAAAAACAAAAACCATGACCGCCGCCCGCGCCAGCCGCGGCGCGATGCTCGCCCCGACCCCGAGACGGCGGAAAACCTGCTCGAAGGGCGCAACGCCCTGACCGAGGCGCTCGCGGCCGGCCGCGCCATCGACAAGGTTTATCTCGCCGAGGGCAATACCGACCGCGCGCTCGCGCGCCTCGCCGCCATGGCGAAGCAGGCCGGGGCCGTCGTCGTCGAGACCGACCGGCGCAAGCTCGATCAGCTCTCCGCCACCGGCGCGCACCAGGGCGTCATCGCCGTCGTCGCCGCGCACGACTATTCCTCCGTCGACGACATCTTCGCCCGCGCCGCGGAAAAAGGGGAGCCGCCGCTCATCGTCCTCTGCGACGAGCTGTCCGACCCGCATAACCTCGGCGCCATCATCCGCACCGCCGAATGTGCGGGCGCACACGGCGTCATCATCCCCAAGCGCCGCAGCGTTGGACTCACCGCCGTCGTCGGCAAGGCGTCCGCCGGTGCGCTGGAGTATATGCCCGTCGCCCGCGTTTCGAATCTGGTCAATACGATCAAAGAGCTGAAAGAACGCGGCGTCTGGGTCTGCGGTACCGCCGCCGATGGCGATACCTCGCTCTACCGCGCCGATCTCAAAGGTCCCACGGCCATCGTCATCGGCAGCGAGGGCGACGGCATGAGCCGCCTCGTCGCCGAGAGCTGCGACTATAAGGTCAGTATTCCCATGCGCGGCAGCATTTCATCCCTCAACGCATCCGCCGCCGCTGCTATTCTATTGTATGAAGCCGTCCGCCAGCGCGCGGAGTGATCAAAAGATGGAGTCCTGAACGTACATGAAGAAACAGAAGCCGCCCGCGCGGGAACCGGTACAACTGCATATTGATCCGACGCCCGCCGAGACGACGCCCGAATATACGCTCGAGGACATCATGAACGAGTTCGGCGGCTGGACGAAGCGCGAACCGGAACCGGCAGCTGCGTCCCCAGAGCCAGGGCCGCCCAAACCGGAAAAGCCGGAAGAAACGCCCACCCCGGAAACTTCTGAAACGCCGGAGGCCGCACCGCAGGAAGCCGAAGCCGTTCGCCCGGCGGAGCCTGCCCCGAAGGAGGACAAACAGCCCGACCTTTCGGCGCAGACGATGCGCTTCGCGCCCGTCACGGCGGAGCCGCCAAAGCCCGAGCAGCCCACGATCTGGACGTACAAGGGCGAACCTGCCCCGGAAGCTCCGGACGTCCGCACCCGCCTCTCGAAGGACGAGCTGCGCGAACGCCAGCGACAGAAAAAGCTGGAGCGCCAGCGCCAGAAGCAGGAAAAGCGCCGCGCCAGAAGGCGGGAGCAGCCGGAGCGGACGTTCTCCTCACCGGAGGAGGCGTATTCCTTCTATTGTAAGCCCGATTCGCTGCGTCTGCGGCTCCTGCTCTGCTGTCTGCTGACGCTGGCCTCCGCCGTGCTGCTTGTGCTCGCCGCCGGAGTCTTCACTGCGCCGACAACGCATCTGTCCCTGTTCTCCGCGTTGATGCTCATTTTCATGATCCTACAGGCCATCCTGTGCCTCGATGTCCTTGCGGAGGGCTTTTTCGCGGCCATCCGTTTGAAATCCGACCTCAACAGCATGCTGCTCCTTGTGGTGCTGGTCTGCGCGGCGGACGCGGTCTTTGCGCTGCTGGGCGGCCGCATCCCGTTCTGCACGGTCGTCTCCGTGGAGCTGACCGTCGGCCTCTGGAGCCGTCTGCTCTTAAAATCCGCCAAATACCGCACGATGAAGGCCGTCTGCAGCATGCCGACGCCCACCGGCGCCGTTCGCAAAGGATCCGCCTGGCACGGCACCGACTGCATCTTCCGCGTCCCCGGCGACCGCGCGGCGTTTACCGCCCAGCTCGAAATGCCGGACGCCGCGAAGCGCTGCGCGCGCATCTGCACGCCGGTCGCCGCGCTGCTGACGCTGGCGCTTTCCGTGCTGGCCGCGCTCCGCAGCGAGCATAATTTCCTCTGGGCGTGGTCTGCCATGCTGCTGGCTGCGTTCCCGTCCGGCCTGTTCCTCAGCTTTGCCCGTACCTTCCAGCGGCAATCCGCCCGTCTCTACCGCTATGGCGCGGCCATCTCGGGCTGGAGCGGCGCGCGCGTCCTCAGCGGAGAGTGCGCCGTGACCATCACCGATCAGGACCTCTTCCCGGCGGGCAGTGTCACGCTCAACGGCATGAAAATCTATTCCGACCGTTCGGTGAGCCAGATCATCGGCTTCGCCTCTGCCGTCGTGCAGACGGCGGGCAGCGGCCTCGTCCCGCTGTTTGACGAGATGATGCACAGCCAGAACGGCCGCCACTACCGCGTCGATACCTTCCGCCGCTACGAGGGCGGGGGACTGGGCGCGGAGATCCAGGGCGACGTCATCCTCATGGGTTCCATCGGCTTCATGAAGCTGATGAAGGTCCGCATGCCGGAGGGCACGCGGCTGAAGCAGGCCGTGTACCTGTCGGTCAACGGCGATTTAGCGGCAGTCTTTGCGCTGAACTACGCGCCCGCCGCCGGCATCCGCAGCGGGCTGAACGCCGCGGTTCACGCCTCCGGCCTGCTGCCGCTGCTGGCGACACGCGATTTCATGATCACGCCGCAGTTCCTGAAGCTCCGCTATAAGATCGCGTCCGAGCGCGTCGAGTTCCCAACCGTGGAAGAGCGGGCGCAGCTCTCCGAGCCGAACGCTGGCCTCGGCGGCACGCAGGGCGCACTGCTCGCGCGCGACAGCTTCGAAGGCTTCCTCGCCGCCGTCTCCGGCGCGCGGGCCATGCGCGGTGCGGCCATCGGCAGCATCGCCATCGCCGTCATGGGCGGCGCGATGGGTATGCTCGTCCTCACGTTCCTCACGTTCCTCGGCGCGACGCTCTCGGCCTCCTGCTGGAACCTGTTTTTGTACACGCTGCTCTGGCTTGCGCCCGGAATTTTGATCACCAGCCTGTCCAGCCGCCGCTGAGCGCGGAAAAAATTGTGTATTTTCGCCGCAATGACTAAGATTCTCATTGCAATCCGCTTGCGTTTCGTATATAATGGACTCTAAGAGTGGCTTCAGAATTGCCGCAGGGACGGTCAGCCCGTTGTACAGGCCCGTCCGGAGAAAGGAGAAATTTTAACTATGGCCTATACTGCCAACGACATCCGCAACATCAGCCTGCTGGGACACGGCGGCGACGGCAAGTCCGCCCTGTGCGAGAGCATGCTGTTCACCACCAAGGCGATCACCCGTCTCGGCAAACGCGCCGACGGCACGACCGTTTCCGACTTTGACGACGAAGAGAAGAAGAGACAGTATTCCATCTCCTCGTCCATCATTCCGGTGGAATATAACAAGTGCAAGCTGAACTTTATCGACAACCCCGGCTATTTCGACTTCGCCGGTCAGATCGCGCAGTCGCTGCGCGTGGCGGACGCAGGACTCATCTGCCTCACCGCCAAGGGCGGTATCGCCGTCGGCACCGAAAAGGGCTGGAAGAGCCTCGCCAAGGCCGGCCTGCCCGCGATGTTCTACATCTCCAAGCTCGACGAAGAGCATGCCAACTTCTTCAACGTGTTCGACTCTCTGCGTGAGATGTTCGGCGCGTCCGTCATCCCCTTCACGTTCCCGATCATGAACGGCGACAAGGCTGTCGGCGTGGTCGACCTGGTCACGAAGAAGGCGTACGACGAAGCCGGCAAAGAGATCGCCCTGCCCGCCGATGCGGCCGACAAGATCGAAGAATACATGGCCGAGCTGAACGAGCAGGTCGCCGAGACCGACGAAGCCCTCATGGAGAAGTTCTTCATGGAAGAGCCGTTCACCGAAGAAGAGCTGCTCACCGGCATCAAGGCCGGCATTCGTACGCGGAGCGTCACGCCCGTTTTCTGCGGCTGCGCCTATACCGGCCTCGGCACCACGAACCTGCTGACCAATCTCGTCAAGTTCGCGCCGAACCCCCTCGAGGGCAAGCCCATGACCCAGATCGTCGATGGCGAAGAGAAGGAATTCAAGCTCGACCCGCACGGCAGCCCCATGGCCTTCGTCTTCCACACCATGTCCGACCAGTACGGCAAGAACTCCTACTTCAAGGTCCTCTCCGGCAACATCGAAGACACCATGACCGTCCAGAATGTCCGTACCGGCGACTCTGAAAAGCTCGGCAACATGTTCTTCCCGAAGGGCAAGGACAACGCTAAGACCTCCAAGGTCTGCTGCGGCGACATCGGCGTCTTCACCAAGCTCGCCTCCGTCAAGAACGGCGATACCCTCGGCATGCCGGGCAAGACTGTCCAGATCAAGGGCATGAGCTACGACGAGCCGATGTACAAGATGGCCATCTACGCCAAGGTCAAGGGCACCGAGGATAAGATCGCGGCCGGTCTCGTCAAGCTGAACGAGGAAGACTCCTCCTTCACCTATGGCAACGACCCCGAAACCAAGGAACTCATCATCGCGGGCGCCGGCGACATGCAGCTCTCCGTCCTGATGGCTAAGCTCCAGAGCAAGTACAAGGTCGAGGCTGTGCTCAAGCCCGCCAAGATCGCCTACCGTGAAACCATCAAGAAGAAGGTCGAGATCCACGGCCGTCACAAGAAGCAGTCCGGCGGCCACGGCCAGTTCGGCGACGTCTATATCCGCTTCGAGCCGCAGTCCGAGTCCGAAGAGATGATCTTCGCGGACGAGACCGTCGGCGGCTGCGTGCCGAAGAACTTCATCCCGTCCGTTGAAAAGGGCCTGCGCAACTGCGTCGGCAAGGGCGTCCTCGCCGGTTATCCGGTCGTCTTCCTGAAGGCCACGCTGTACTTTGGTTCCTATCATCCGGTCGACTCCTCCGATATGGCGTTCCAGACCGCTGCTGGCATCGCCTATAAGGAAGGTCTGCCCACCGCCGGCCCGACCCTGCTCGAGCCGATCGGCGAGCTGAAGGTTCTCATCCCCGATGCCAACATGGGCGACGTCATCGGCGACCTCAACAAGCGCCGCGGCCGTGTCATGGGCATGAATCCCGATCCCGAGAACCCCGGCTATCAGATCGTCGAGGCGGAAGTCCCGATGGGCGAGATGACCAGCTATACCATCGACCTGCGCGCGATGAGCCAGGGCCGCGGCAGCTACACGCTGAAGTTCGTCCGCTATGAGGAAGTCCCGCAGATGAACCAGGCCAAGATCATCGAAGACGCCAAGAAGGAAGATGAAGAATAATTCCCAATCCCCATCAGAACATCGAAAGGCTCCCCACCGGGGAGCCTTTTTCTTTTGATTCGCCCTATGGGCTATGTAGGGGCCGATGCCCTCATCGGCCCTTCGGGCGGGCAATGCCTGCCCCTACGAATTCTGTCACACTTCCGGCTGCGAACGTAGGGGCGAGCATTGGTCGCCCGCACTTTCCCCCTCACAAAAAACGCGGCCCGCACCAATGGTGCGGG
>USDP01000045.1 GCA_900553545.1 uncultured Eubacteriales bacterium
CAGCATCAGCTTCGGATTTTGCAGCAGCGGTTCAAAATCGATCATCGCGCCGATGCCGATGAACAGCAGCAGCGGGAACAGCTCGTTGGCAATGCCCGCGCCGAACAGAATGTCGAGCGCACCGGCCTCCGCCACGCCCTCATACACCTGCGTCACCGCGCCGGACATTGGCAGATTCACCAGAATCGCGCCAAAGCCCATCGGCAGCAGCAGCGCCGGCTCCATCTCTTTTTTGATAGCCAGATAGATAAGCAGCGCGCCGATCGCCCACATCACCACCTGCTGCCATTGCAGATTCGCCAGATTCGCAAAAATCGTCATACCGTTTCCTCCCAACAAGGTTTTCATGGATTCGCGCATTGGACGCAGCGGTTCCGCGACGGTTCCAAAATTTCAATTCATCTTAACGGAATCTTAACACCAGCCTGCGGAACTTGTGAATTTTTTGCGCTGCGGGCCGTCGGGGTTTACAAAATGACATTTTTTTAGTATAATAAACAGGATTTTGAACGCGCGATCCCGTGCGAAGGAGGCGAGGCCATGCGGGAAATTTTCCGGACGATCCGGGACTTTTGCAAAAAAGCGGACATGATTTTGCTCGCGCTCTGCGTGGCAGCGTCGGTCTTTGGCATTGTCGCCATCTCCAGCGCGACGAACTTCCTCGGCGGCGGACGCTATGTCCGCACGCAGATCATTGCGCTAGTGCTCGGTGTGATCTGCTACATTCTGCTCACGCTGATCGACGTTGACATCATCGCCGAGCGGCGCGAGCTGCTGCTCCTGTTCTGCACGGTCTTCATCGCCCTCCTCTTCAAATGGGGCGACACGCAGCAGGGCAACCGCAGCTGGCTGAACTTCAGCTTCCTCCCCTTCAGCATCCAGCCCGCCGAGCTCTGTAAAATTCCGTTCATCCTCATTCTTGCCAAGATCATGAGCGTCAAGCAGAACAAGCTCTCCGCCCCGACGACGATCTTGCAGATCGGCGGCGTCACAATCTTCCTGTTTGTGCTCATCATTGCCGCGTCGGAAGACCTCGGCGTCGCACTGCAATACATCTTCATTTTCGTCATCATGGCCTTCGTCGGCGGCGTGAACTTTGTCTGGTTCCTCGGCGCGCTCGGCGCGCTGGCCGCCGCCGCGCCCACGATCTGGACGCACCTCAGCGACGACCGACGGAACCGCATCCTCGTCCTCTTCGACGCCTCGATTGACCCCGACGCGCAGAACGAACGCTATCAGGTCAACCGCAGCATCCGCGCCCTCCAGAACGGCGGCATCCGCGGCCAGGGCCTCTACAACGGTACCATGGTGCAGAGCAGCTCCCTTCCGATGCAGCGAAACGACTTCATCTTCTCCGCCATCGGCGAAGAGCTTGGGATGCTCGGCTGCCTCGCGGTGCTGCTCCTGCTCTCCGCCGTCATCATCCGCATCATCCACGTCGGCATTAAATCCGGCAACTATATGAACCGCCTCATCTGCGTCGGCATCGCGGGCATGATGGCCTCGCAGATCCTGATCAACGTCGGCGTCTGCCTCGGCCTTGTGCCGGTCATCGGCCTGACGCTCCCGTTCTTCTCCTACGGCGGCAGCTCGCTCATCACGACGTTCCTTGCCATGGGCATCGTCTCCGGCATCAACATGCGTCCTGCGCCGGACGTCCACGCCCGGTATATCCGGCCAAAATCATAGCAGCTGCCCGCGTTCACGAATTGTGAGCGCGGGCGTTTGCGTGTCCAGTTTTCTGAACTTGAAACGTTCAGAAAACTGCATATATAATTAGAATCCCCGGAACAGTGCTGTTCCGGGGATTCGTTCGAGGGAAAGAATGAGGAAAGGAAGCTTTCCGCCCGCGCGTCATTTCGGCCGGAAGGCCAGATGTCAGTTGGTGACGGTTCTGCGGCGGATCAGTTCGTCCATGATCTCCTTGTGCTTCTTCTGGCTGATCGGATAGAAGAGGTACAGGATGGCGTTGACCACGCAGATCGCGCACGGGATGACCGAGATGGTCAGGTCGATGGCATTGAGCACCTGCGGGGTCTGCTGCGTGTTGGCCACGTAGTTCAGCGCCGCGAGGAGCGCACCGCTGGTCGCCGTGCCGACCGCGCCGCCGCACTTCATCGCCAGCGAGGTAAACGAGGCAAGGAAGCCGTCGCAGCGGACGCCGGAGATCAGTTCGCCGTAGTCGATCGCATCGCCCATGGTGCCGTAGTGGACGCCCATGTACGCGCCGAACAGCAGCGCGGCAAGCAGGCTGAGAATCCAGAAGCCAGCGCTCAGCGCCGGAATCCAGTACATCACGAGATACGTGACGGCACACAGGATGTTCAGCAGCGCGCAGACGCGGCCCTTCTTTGGTTCTCCAGCAGGAGATGACCATGGTCGGAAGACCAATCAGGCAGGTTACGAGCACCGCGAGGAAGAAGCCGCCCGCGCCGCCCGTGACGATTGCCTTCTTGCCGGCCAGCGAGAATTTTCCCTTGACCGATTGCAGCTCCGAGATCTTTACTGCGCCCTGTTTGATGCTCATAGTTTTGCCTCCTGTTTCCTGAAAAGCGTACGTTCTTCTGACTCAGGACGGTCTGCCGCACGCTGCGGACCACGCCGGAAAGCAACACCGTCCGCTGTTTTATCAGCAAACCTGCCTGAGTTTTTCTGGATTTAGCTTATCTTTTTCCGCAGAAGGTGTAATCGTCAAAGGAGGCTGCGCTTGTATTCTGTCTATTTTGTTGTCAGCGAACACAGCCTGATCGACCGCATCCGCAGCGTGATTGACTTCCCGCGCTTTGACCTGCAATACTTCGGCACGGAGTACCACTCCGCGCTGGCGCTGCGGCTGGCCATCGTCGCCAAGCCGCAGATCATCGTGCTCGACAGCGACGCGCCGTTCATCAGCGTCTCCAAATTTGTCAGCATGCTGCGGGAAAACGACGTCAACTGTGTGCTTATTCTGCTCGAAGGCTCCGACGCCCGGCACGAGCCGTGTCCCGGCATCGCCGCCATCCGGCTTGACCGGAGCGATCTCTCCCCGCAGCGCGTGCAGGACGCATTCCGCCACGCGATTGCCATGGCGGACTCCCGCTCGGCCATCCGGCTGACCGTATCCAGCCCGCACCAAATGCCGGATGATCTGCTGGCCTATCTGCAAAGCGGCGGCCCGCTCACGCCCGCGCGCCTCGCGCTGCTGTTCCCCCGGACGCAGTGGGTCAACTATTATCTGACGGTCCTTGTTTTCCAGACGCCGGGCTCCGACCGGCAGCTCCAGTCCTTCTTCTCCTCCTGCACGGCAAGGCTGCTCTTTCCCTTTTATCTCTGCCGCGTGAGCGAGACCGAGCTGAACTACATCTTTCAAAAGCTCGACCCGGACAGCGTCATCCGCCCCACGCCGCACCGCGTCTCGCTTGCCGCCGATCACGATGCCGTCCGGCAGGCGCTCGAACGCTGCATGGCCCGCACCTCCAGCGAAATGCAGACATGGAACCCCATCGTCATCGACGCCGTGCTCTATGCCTGCACCAACTACCACCTTAAGCACACGCAGGCCACCGCTGCGCACTCCGTCGGCGTCTCGGGATCCTATCTCTGCGCCGTGCTGAAAAAGTCGCTCGGCATGACGTACATCGATCTGCTCACCAACGTGCGCATCTATCACGCCAAGCGCCTGCTCGCCGAAGATCCTACGCAGCGCACCATCAGGTCGCCGCCATGGCCGGGCTCGACGACCAGCGGTATTTCTCCAAGGTTTTCCGCCGCGCTGCCGGCTGCACGCCGCAGCAATACGCCGCATCCATTTCCAGAAAGGAGGTCCCCAGTCCGTGAAAGCCGCCTATTACCCTTCCCCCGGTCAGGTTGCGCTGCACGACGTGCCGGAGCCGGAGCTGCGCCACCGGGACGAGGTCAAGCCGCATCCGCTATGTCGGCGTCTGTGACGACGATATCTCGCTCTACAAGGGCGACAACCGCTCCTGGCCGCTGCCAAAATCGATCGTCGGGCATGAATTTTCCGGTGAGATCGAAGATCTGGGCGAACTGGCCTATCACGCGGGCTTCCGCATTGGCGACGCCGTCAGCGGCTCTGCCTGGCTATTCTGCGGCGCATGCCGGAATTGCCGCTCCGGGCTGGAGGCCCATTGCCGCAACGCAGCCTGTATCTCCGTTCTGGCAGAGCACGTTGTGCTGAACATGCGCCAGATCCAGAAGCTGCGCCCCGGCGTGCCGCTCGAGCACGGTATTTTTACCGACGCCATCGGCTACTGCCTCTACAACGGCCTCAAGGATCGCGGCATCGCGGTCGATGCGCATGTGATGATCTTCGGCTGCAACACGTTCTCGCTTATTCTGCTCCAGCTCATCAAGCTCTTCTCCGGGGCCACGGTCTCCATCGCCGACAAGGATGAGCGCAAGCTTGAGCTGGCCCGCACCCTCGGCGCGGATCACGCCTTTTCTCCGAAGTGACCACCGTCCTGCGCAACACCGCCGGGATCACGAAGGATCACGGCTATGACCATATTTTCGAAATGTCGCGCGACCCGAAAATGCTCGGACTCACCGGAACCATTGCCTCCGTGCGCGGCGATATCCGCTATTCCTATCTCTACGGCTACACGACCTCCAACGATGTCAACCTCATGGAGCTTTACATGAAGGAGGTCACGCTCAGCCCCTTCTTCCTCGTGCCGTACAGTCTGCCGCGCGCCGTCAGCGTCATACCGAGGCTCGCGCTTCAGCCGCTCATCACGGACATCTACCCGCTCAGCGAGGTCTCCCGCGCCTATCACGCGCAGGAATCCGGTGCAAGCATCCGCAACATCATCCGCCTGTAACCCGCTTCTTCCGGTGTACGCGCTGCGTCCACCGGAATTTTTTGCTTTCTCTGAGAATATTTCCTCCTCTGCGGCAAACACTAGAGCTATACTTCACTTGAGGAGGTCATCTCTTGAAACATTCCCTTCATCCGCAGCGGCTGATTCTGGCCGTGCTGCTGCTTGCCGCGCTCGTTTCCTCGGTCTGCGCCGCGGAGGTGCGCATCGGCAAGGATTCCATCTACTGCTTCTCCGCTGGCGACTTTGCCGATCCCGCGCGCGGGATCTATGTCGACGCCGTGCCCTCTGCGTCCACGGGGACACTCTGCTATGGGGATCGCGTCCTGTGCGCAGGCGACGTGCTGCCCGTGGCCGCGCTGGGCGAGATCGAGTTCCGCCCGGCCTGTGCTGAAGAGACCGACTGTGCCCTCACCTACCGCGCCATCACGGACTCCGGACTCGGCGCAGCGGAGACGCTGAAGCTCCAGCTCGTGAGCAAAAAGGACACCACGCCGGTCTGCACGGACGTGCAGATGGAAACGTACAAGAACATCGCCAACACCGGCGCGCTCGCGGCCTCGGACGAGGACGGCGATGCGCTGACCTATCAGATCGTCCGCGCGCCGAAGCGCGGCAGCGTCGAACTCGCGGACGACGGCAGCTTCACCTACACGCCAGCGCACAACAAGGTCGGCCGCGACAGCTTTGTCTACACGGCGACCGACCCGGCGGGCAACGTCTCCAACGAGGCGCGCGTGAAAATCAAGATCGTCAAGCCCACCGACGCCGCCACCTTTGCCGACCTGGCCGGCGATCCCCTCGAATACCGCGCGATGGCGCTGAAGGACATGGGCGTCTACGGTGGGCGGCAGATCGCCGGGCAGCTCTGCTTCGCCCCGGATGAGACGGTCTCGCGCGGCGAATTTCTCGTCATGGCCATGCGCGTGCTCGGCATGGAGCCGGACGCCGCCGTGCTGACCTCCGGTTTTGCCGATGAAGCGGCCACAGCAGCCTGGATGCGCCCCTATATCACGGCCGCCTATCGCAGCGGCGTCATCTCCGGCGTCAGCGCGGAGACGGGCATCGAGTTCCGGCCGGATGCCGCGCTCACCAAGGCAGAATGTGCCGTGATGCTGCAAAATATGCTGGATCTTCCGCAGCCAGACACACAGCCCGTCTTCTCCGTGGAGGAGGGCGAGTGCATCGCGAGCTGGGCCGTGCCCTCTGCCTCCGCGCTGCAAAGTGCCGGGCTGGAGCTGACGCCGCTGGCGGACGGGACGCTCACGCGGCGTGAATGTGCCGAGCTGCTCTACCAGCTCTCCACGCTCTGCCAACAGGACGTCCTGGAAAACTTCCGCTGGGACAGCTAAGTCCTGTCTGAAGCAATACAAAACGGCTCCCCGCGTGGGGAGCCGTTTTGATGTGCTTTTATGGTTACCGCGCCTCGAGCCAGCGGAGGATGTCCGCGTAGACGACCTCGTGATTGCTCTCGTTGAGCATCTCGTGGCGGCCTTCCGGGTAGATGTGGATGGTTACGTTCTTCATGCCGCTGCGCTTGAAGGCATCGATGCAGGTCAGAACGCCGCGGCTCATGCCGCCGACCGGATCCTTGCCGCCGGAGACGAACAGGACAGGGAGCTGTTTGTTCATCTTCGCAAGATTTTCCGGCTTTTCGTTGCGCTCCACGCCCGAGAGCAGGTCACGCGCGAGGCCGACCGTCGCGTCGAAGCCGCACCACGGGTCCGCCGTATAGGCATCGACGACCTCGTCCACGCTGCAAATCCAGTCATTCTTCGTGCGCACCGGGGCAAACGGCTTATTGTAGCTGCCGAACATGAGGTTCGTCACGAGCTTGCTCGTGTTCGTCTCGCCGACGCGCTTTTCCTCGAGCTTGCAGACGAGCTGCCCGGCCTTGACCTTCGCCATCGGCTCCCAGCCCGTACCGGAGATGACCGCCGCGTCGAGCGCGTCCGGATACGTGTAGAGATACGTCCGCAGGAGGAAGGAACCCATGCTGTGGCCGAGGATATAGTACGGAAGGCCAGGATAGTCCGCCGCCATCTTGTCGTGCAGCGTCTTCTCGTCGGCGACAGCGCTCATCCAGCCGCCGCGGAAGTAGCCGTAGAGGCCGTCTGTGACTGAGCCGCCGTGGCCCATGTGGTCGTCTGCGGCGACAACGTAGCCGCGCGCGGCCAGAAAGCTTGCAAAATCGTCGTAGCGCCCGATATGCTCCGCGATGCCGTGGATGATCTGTACGACGGCCTTCGCCTCGCCCTCTGGCGTCCAGAGTCCGCAGCGGAGCTGTCCGCCGCCGTTCGATGCAATGTAGAATTCCTGCATACTTACCGATCTCCTTTCCTGGTTGGGGACACCACCGGTAAAAAAGTTGCGGCGGCGCCTATTAAGTACGAATTATTGGACATAGTATCTGCTATACTGTTCCCAGAAAACGAAGGAGGGAACCGCCATGAAATACAACAGGACGAACAATGTGATCCAGCTTTATCCGTCCGCGCCCGCCGTCCGTGAGGGGCTGGACTTCGCTGCCGTGAACCGCCGGGCCACGCTGCGCTTCCGCGCGGCGGAGCGCCGCCGGAACGTGGTGAACGCCATAGAGTCGGCGGTGACGGCGCTCATCGGCGTGGGCTTTGCAGTCTGCGTGGCGCTGACGCTCACCATGCTGTAACGCGGAAGGGCGGCTCGTCCGTCAGGCGGAAGAGTTCGCCGCCGCTCCACAGAAATTCTGGGAGGACAGGGTTTGGCGCATGGACGCCCACGTCCAGCAAGGCGATGAGGTCGCCCGCCTTTACGGACGGAAGAATTTGACGGTCGGAAATGCGGTCGCGCAGCGACGGGCCGCAGCCGACGACATCGTACATATGGAGCTGGCGCACGTCGTCCATGCTCCCGCCCACGAGGCACATTTCCTGCCGCAGGATACTCCCCGGCCAGAGCTGCACAGGGCTTGGGAGGTCCAGGACGATCATGGGCCGCTCCCGCTCCTTCACGGCGAGCACCCGCGTGATCAGCATACCCCGACCGGCTGCGAGCCATGCACCCGGTGCGGCTGAGAAACGGATCTGGCTCGTTCTGGCAATTTCCCGCACCTGCGCCGCAATCTGTGCAAGCCCTGCGTTTGGTATGCCGCTCTTGCGGGAAGCACCCGGCCCCGGGCCGAGATCGCAATACGTCATACGTCCGCCGCCTCGGTCGCGAAATTCACGCATCCAGTCCAACAGGAGCTGCGTCTCCGCCGGATAAAGCTCGGCCTCACAGGTGTTTTCCGCGAGCCAGAGTCCGAGGCCGACTTCCGCGCCCTGAGAAGCATAATAGTCCGCGAGAAAGAACGACTCGCGCTTCGTCATGCCGAATTTGCTTTTTGCAGACTGCACGACCGTCTTTCCGCGCCAGTGCAGCCGCACGCCAGGCCAGATGCGCAGGAGCACACGCTCTGGCAGGAAGCCGGGTCGGAGCGCCGGATCGTCCAGCACAAGCTCCGCACCGAGCTGCGCGGCAAGCCGTTCGCCCGCTTCGTCCGGCAGCTGCGGCGCGTAACGAATCTGTTCTCCCGAAAAGCCGCAGCGCTCCGCGTGTGCCAGCTCTGCCGCCGATGTACATTCGACGCCGCAGCCGCTCTCGCGCAAAATCGAGAGGACGGCGGGATTCGGATTCCACCGCAGCGGGAACCAGAGCGCGAAGCCCGCGTTCCACGAAAAAGCCGTGCGGGCCACTGCCGCGTTCTGCCGCAGGCCCGCTTCGTCATACACGTAAAACGGCGTCCCGATGCGTTTTGCCGCCTGCCGGAGCGTCCGCGCCGGCAGGAACACCTCGCCGCTCATCGGTTGTCGCGCCGGTTGTTCTCGTAGAGAATGACAAGGCCCTTGAGCAGCAGATTGCGGTCGTAGATGATCTTGCGGCGGCACATCGGGAGGATGAACCGCGCGATGCCGCCCGTGGCGACGACGGTGGCCTTCTGGCCAAGCTCTTCTTCGATGCGCTCGATCATGCCGTCGATCATGCAGGCATTGCCCAGCATGATGCCGCTGCGCATCGCGTCGATCGTATTGCGGCCGATGGCCTTTTTCGGCATATCGAGGCTGATGCCCGGCAGCTGCGCGGCGCGGCCGGCAAGCGCTTCGGTCGCGACCTTAACGCCTGTGCAGATGCTGCCGCCGATATAGGCGCCGTTTTTGTCCACGACGGCGATCGTCGTTGCCGTACCCATGTCGATCATGATGAGCGGCGGCTTGTATTCATGCAGCGCCGCCACGGCACCGACCACAAGGTCGCTGCCGACGGAGGCGGGATTGTCCAGCAGGATGTTCAGCCCGGTCTTGATGCCGGGGCCGACGACGAGCGGCTTTTTGCCCGTCAGCTTCATGACCGCCGTGCGCACCGAGTTTAAGACCGGCGGCACGACCGACGAGATGATCACGCCCGTCACCGCCTCGCGCTGGATCTCATAGAGCGCGAGCAGGTTTTTCAGATCCATACAATACTGGTCGGATGTCTTGAGCGCGTCCGTCGCAAGTCGCGCCTCCTGTGTGATTTTTTCGTTTTCATAGCAGCCCACGACGATATTCGTGTTGCCGATGTCAATCAATAGCAGCATCGTTGTCCTCCATCGTTTCCGCGTTTCGCAGGCGGCAGACAAAGCCGCCGTGTTCGTCTGTGATGATCTCGCCAAAATCTGACCGGCCCGCGCCGCACGCGCCGGGGTTCATCAGCCAGAGGCCGTCCTGCTCCTCGAGCAGGGCACGGTGCGTATGGCCGAAGAGCGCGAGCTGCGCGCCCACGCGCCGCGCCTCCAACGCCAGCCGCGTCAGCCCGGACTTCACGCCGAACAGATGCCCGTGCGTCAGGAAGACGCGCACGCCGTCCAGCGAGATCGTCAGGCTCGGCGGAGCGCTCGTAAAAAAGTCGCAGTTGCCCGGCACATGGTAAAAATCCACGCCGGAAAATACGGATTCCATGCTCTCGGCGTCCTCTAAGTGGTCGCCGAGGTGGATCACCGCGTCGGGCCGGAGGCGCTCGATCGCGTCATACATCGTGCCGAGGGCGCGGTGCGAGTCCGAAAACACAAGAATTTTCAAGTTCGTTCACCTTTTCCGTTCCTCCCGCATAGGATGAAGGAGACATCCGTCTTGACCGTCTGAAGGAGGAACCATTATGGACTATCATCCCGGCGCATCCGCGCCTTTCCCGCTGGATGAGGGGCAACTGCGCAGCATCCTCGCGACCGAAAACGGGCGAAAGCTGCTCCTGCTCCTGCAAAAGACCGATCCTGCCGCGCTCCGCGACGCGGCAAAAGCCGCAAAAGCGGGCGATTATGTCGCGGTGCAGCGGATCCTGGGGCCGTTTTTACAGTCGCCGGAGGCGAACGCCCTCTTCGGGGGCAGGCCGTAAGCCATGGACGATCTGCAATCTGCGCTCCAGCAGCTGCTCGCCGATCCGCAGCAGCTCGCGGAGCTGGCCTCGATGGCGTCAGCGCTCGGGCTGCATCCGCCCGAGGGCGGCCCGCCGCCCCAGCCGCCGCCGAAACCGCCGGAACCGGAAGATCAAAAGCGGCCGGATGCGCCGCCGCGGCCGGAAGGGCCAAGGCCGCCCATGCCCCCGGGCGACCGGCGGGAAAAGCTGCTGATGGCACTGCGGCCTTTCTTGAAGCCGGAGCGCCAGGAAAAGCTCGACCGGGCGCTGCGCATCGCGCAGCTGACGCAGCTGGCCGGGTCGGCCTTTTCCGGCCACAAGCATCTCTGAATACCCGCTGAAAGGAGGCACGCCATGTATCAACGCTACATCGCAAACCCGGACGGGACGTTCCGCAAAACGGTCGTCGACGAGCCGCCGCGGCCCATGCCGCCTCCGCCGCCAGAGCCGGTCTGCGCGCCGCCTCCGCCGAGGCCGGAGCTTGCCTGCCCGCCGGAGAGGCCGAGGCCGCCGGAGCCGGGCTGTCCGCCAAAGCCGCTTTCGCTGCGCGGGCTGCTGCCGGAGACGCTGGACGTCGGCGATTTGCTGCTCGCGCTGATCCTCCTGCTGCTCTATCTCGACAGCGAAGACGAAGATCCAAAGTCGCTTCTGAT
>USDP01000046.1 GCA_900553545.1 uncultured Eubacteriales bacterium
GGCTTCCGGCGCACAGGAGACAAAGTGCATGCCCATCTTCGCGCAGCCGACCATCAGCGAGTTGCCCATGTTATAGCGCGCATCGCCCATGTAGACGAGCTTTTTGCCCTTCAGCTCGCCAAAATGTTCCTGGATCGTCAGAAAATCGGCCAAAATCTGCGTCGGATGGAACTCGTTCGTCAGTCCGTTCCAAACCGGGACGCCCGCGTATTTCGCCAGATCCTCCACGATCTCCTGCCCAAAGCCGCGATATTCAATGCCGTCGAACATCCGGCCGAGGACGCGGGCCGTGTCGGCGATGGATTCCTTCTTGCCGATCTGCGAGCCGGAGGGATCGAGGTAGACCGGGTGCATCCCGAGGTCGGCAGCGGCCACCTCAAACGCGCAGCGCGTCCGCGTGGAGGTTTTCTCAAAGATCAACGCGACATTTTTGCCCGTGCAGAGCTTGTGCGGCGTGCCGGCCTTTTTCTCGGCCTTCAGCTTCGCCGCCAGCGCAAGCAGGTCAGAAATTTCTGCCGGCGTAAAGTCCAGCAGCTTCAGAAAATTCTTTTGATAGAACAAATTCATGGTATTCTCCCCTATTACAATACTTTGGCAAGGAACGATTGCAGGCGTTCGCCCTTCGGCGCGCCGAAAATTTCATCGGGCGTTCCCTCTTCGGCGATCACGCCGTCGTCAAGGAACAGCACCCGGCTGGCGACCTCGCGGGCGAATCCCATTTCGTGCGTCACGACGACCATTGTCATGCCGCTCTTGGCCAGCTCCTTCATCACGTCGAGCACTTCACCGACCATCTCGGGGTCGAGCGCGGACGTCGGCTCATCGAAGAGCATCACATCCGGCTCCATGCTGAGCGCACGCACGATGGCGACGCGCTGCTTCTGCCCGCCGGAGAGCTGATTGGGCCATGCGTCCGCCCGGTCGGCGAGCCCTACGCGGGCCAGCAGCTCCATTGCTTTTTTCTCGGCCTCGGCCTTCGGCGTTTTTTTCAGCATGATGGGCGCACAGGTCAGATTGTCGAGCACGGTCATGTGCGGGAACAGGTTGAACTGCTGGAAGACCATGCCCATCTTCTGGCGGTGGCGGTTGAGGTCGATCTTCTTGTCAGTCAGCTCATCGCCCTCAAAGAGGATGCTGCCAGACGTCGGCGTCTCGAGCAGGTTCAAACAGCGCAGGAACGTCGACTTGCCGGAGCCGGACGGCCCGATGACGCAGATGACGTCGCCCTTGTCGATCTCGACGTTCACGCCCTTGAGCACTTCGAGGCCGCCAAACGATTTGCAGAGATTACTTACGGTGATCACGGTTCGACAGCCTCCTTTCAAAGACCCACAGCAGCTTTGTCAGCGCCACGACGAGGATCAGATACGTCGCCGCGACGATGAGCAGCGGGTTGACCGCGTCGTAGGTATTGTTCCGGACGAGGTTGCCCGCGCGGGTCAGGTCGACGACGGCGACATAGCCCGCGACGGCAGTCTCCTTCAAAAGGGCGATCAGCTCGTTGCCGATGGCGGGCAGGATGTAGCGCAGCGCCTGCGGGAAAATGATCTTGCGCATGGCCTGCAGCTTCGACATGCCGAGGCTCCGCCCGGCCTCCATCTGGCCGCGGTCGACCGAGTTGATGCCGCCGCGAATCAGCTCCGCCATATACGCACCGGAGTTGATGCCGAACGTCAGGATGCCGACCGTGATGCCCTCGGCGCTGGTCATAATGATGAAGTAGAAAATCAGCAGCAGCACGACGACCGGCACGCCGCGGATGACCGTGACATAGAGGTCACAGATCCACGCGAGCGGCTTCAGCGCTTTCGTTCCCTCGGCGCAGTATTTGATGACGGCAATCAGCGTGCCGATGAGCACGCCGATGAGCAGTGCGCCGAGCGTGATGACGATGGTGTTGCCGAAGCCCTCCAGCATCAGCTTCCAATATTGCGTTTCAATGAACGTCTCGTGCAGCTTTTGCAGCCAAGTGCTGAAAAATCCCATCGGGACGCCTCCTCTCTCAGGTACAGGGCCAGAAGCAGAGCTTCTGACCCTGACGGTATTTCAGGTGATTACGAATTTGCGGGGGACGTATAGGGCGCGTCGTACTTCTCAAAGATGGAAGCGATCGTGCCGTCGGCCACGAGGCCGTTCAGGATCGTGTTGATCTCGGCCACGAGGTCCTCGCTGCCGAAGGCAAAGGCGAAGGCGTAGGGCTCGGTGGTCATGGCCTCGTCCAGGATGACGAGCTGGTCGCCGCCCGCCGCGTTGTAGACCTTGACCATGTCGGCCGCCGTCAGGTCGTCGATGACCCAGGCGTCGACCTTGCCGCTGGTCAGCGCGGTCTGCGCGTCGCTGTTGGCCGCGAAGGAGCTGACATCGTAGCCATTGTCCATGCAGAAGCTCTCGGCGGTCGTGCCGGTCTGGACAGAGACTTTCTTGCCCTCGAGATCGGCCTTGCAGGTGATGGAGCTGCCCTCGGTCACGACGATGGCCTGCGCCGCGAGGCAGTAGGGGTCGGTGAAGAGGACGTTCTTCTGGCGCTTTTCGGTCACGGAGATGCCGGACACGCCGACGTCAAACTTGCCGGCCTGTACGCCGGGAAGGACAGAATCGAAGTCCATCTGGTTGATCTCGAGCGTCACGCCGAGCTGTTCGCAGATGAGGTTCAGGACGTCGATCTCAATGCCGACGACCTCGTTGTTGTCGCCGAGGGATTCGAACGGGGGGAAGTCGGGGCTGGTCGCGATGGTGAGCTTCCCGGCCTTCTGGACGTTCTTGAGCGTCGTGCCCTTTTCGCCGCAGCCGGTGAACATCGCGCAGATCATGAGCGCTGCAAGCAGCAATGCGATCATCTTTTTCATCGTTAAAAGTCTCCTTTCGCAAGACACGCTGTCACGTAGTCGATCTGTTCCTGAACCTTCGCCGGGCCGCCCGCGCTCGTGCGCTTTTCCACGCACGCCGTCAGGTCGATGGCCTCGTAGACGTCGGAATCGAACAGGTCGCTGTATTGTTGATAGGTTTCGAGCGGCAGTTCCTCGAGCACCGCGCCGGACTTCACGCAGTCGCCGACGATCGCGCCGGAGATTTTATAAGCGCTCCGGAACGGGAGACCCTTTCGCACGAGATAGTCGGCGAGATCCGTTGCGTTGATGAAGCCGCGCTGCGCGGCCTTTTTCATCACCTCGGGCTTGGCCGTCATCGTCTCGATCATCCCGGTCATCACCGGCAGGCACATCGACACGGTGTCGCACGCATCAAACACGCCCTCCTTGTCCTCCTGCATGTCCTTGTTATAGGCCATCGGAAGGCCCTTCAGCATCGTCAGCAGACCGACGAGGTCGCCGTAGACGCGGCCGGTCTTGCCGCGGATCAGCTCCGCCATGTCGGAATTTTTCTTCTGCGGCATGATGGAAGAGCCGGTCGTGTAGGCGTCCGACAGCTCCACAAAGCCAAATTCCCAGCTCGTCCAGAGGATGAGTTCTTCGGACAGGCGCGACAGGTGCATCATCAGGATGGACAACGCACTGAGAAACTCCGCGCAGAAATCGCGGTCGGACACGCCGTCGAGCGAGTTCATGCAGATCCCGTCGAAGCCGAGCTGCGCGGCCTCCATGGCGCGATCGGTCGGATAGGTCGTCCCGGCGAGGGCGCAGCAGCCGATGGGGCTGCGGTTCATGCGCTTGCGGCAGTCGGAAAGGCGGCTGCGGTCGCGCAGGAGCATCATCGCGTAGGCCATCAGGTGGTGGCCGAAGGTGATGGGCTGCGCGCGCTGCAGATGCGTATAGCCCGGCATGATGGCCGATTTGTATTCCGCCGCGCGATCTACAAGCGCCTCAATCAGCGTTTTTACCTGCGCGGAAATGGCGTCGCACTGCTCGCGCAGATACATCCGCAGGTCGAGCGCAACCTGATCGTTCCGGCTGCGCGCGGTGTGCAGCTTTTTGCCCACGTCACCGAGCCGTTCAGTCAAAACCTGCTCGACGAACATGTGGATGTCCTCGCACGTGGGATCGAATTGCAGCTTGCCGGAGCCGAGATCGTCCAGAATGGTTTGCAGCCCGTCGATCAAGGTATCGGCGTCCGCCTTTGGCAGAATACCGGTCGCGCCGAGCATGGCGGCGTGCGCCATGCTGCCGGTAATGTCCTGCCGGTACATCCGGCAGTCAAAGCCGATGGACGAGTTGAAATCGTCCGCCAGACGGTCGGTCTGCCCGTCGGTCCGCCCGGCCCAC
Source organism: uncultured Eubacteriales bacterium (assembly GCA_900553545.1). GTDB lineage: Bacteria > Bacillota > Clostridia > Oscillospirales > Oscillospiraceae > CAG-170. The sequence goes on from USDP01000046.1 coordinate 4,218, forward strand.
ATCTTCGCCATGCTCAGTCACTTCCTTTTCTGGGAAACCTCTGAAGAGTTCCTTTTCGGCCTTCGCCGGATCTTTTGCCCCAATGCTGCGGTTTGAAAAACTTGAAATCCACAAAGGATGTCTGCGTTTTTCAAATCTTGCCTTGAGACAAAATCTCTCGGCAAATGCTCTCAAGGATCTCATCAGAGCTTTCCCCGTGTTCTATCATTAAAGTTTGCCTTGTTCTCTCAAAGCCTCAACCTGCGTCGGCAGGCCCCAGATGTTGATGAAGCCGGCGGCCTGTGCCTGGTCATAGTCGCTCTCGCCGAAGGTAACCAGTTCTTCGCTGTAGAGCGAATAGGGGCTTGTCGTTCCGGCGGGGATGATGTTGCCCTTGTAGAGCTTCAGCTTGACCGAGCCGGTCACGAGCTTGTTGGACTCGTTCGCGAACGCGACCAGCGCGTTCGTCAGCGCGGAGTACCACTTGCCGTTATAGATCTGGTCGGCGAGGTCGACGGCCAGCTTCTTCTTCTCATGCAGCGTGTCCTTGTCGACGGTCAGCATTTCGAGCTGCTCGTGCGCGAAGTAGAGGATGGAGCCGCCCGGCGTCTCATAGACGCCCCGATCCTTCATGCCGATCAGCCGGTTCTCTACGATGTCGATGATGCCGATGCCGTTCGCGCCGCCGATGGCGTTCAGTTTTTTGATGATCTGGCTGGCCTTCATCTTCTCGCCGTCGAGCGCGACGGGCGCGCCGGCCTCAAAGTCGATGGTGACGTAGGTGGGCTTGTCCGGCGCCTGGAACGGCGAAACGCCCATCTCGAGGAAGCCGGGCTTGTCGTAATCCGGCTCGTTCGCAGGATCTTCAAGGTCGAGTCCTTCATGGCTCAGATGCCACAGGTTCTTGTCCTTGGAATAGTTCGTCTCGCGGCTGATCTTCAGCGGCACATTGTGCGCCTCTGCATAGTCGATCTCTTCCTCTCTGGACTTGATGTCCCACTCGCGCCACGGCGCGATGATCTTCATATCCGGGGCGAAGCGCTTGATCGCCAGCTCAAACCGGACCTGATCGTTGCCCTTGCCGGTCGCGCCGTGCGCGATGGCGTCCGCGCCCTCGGCGATGGCGATCTCGGCCAGCTTCTTGCCGATGACCGGTCTTGCAAAGGCCGTGCCCAGCAGGTAGGTCTCATACTTGGCGTCCATCTTCATCGCCGGAACGATGACCTCATCGACCATCTCGTCGACCAGATCGGCGATGATCAGCTTGCTTGCGCCGGTCTTGAGGGCCTTTTCTTCCAGTCCGTCCAGCTCGTCGCCCTGGCCGACGTCCGCAGCCACCGCGATGATCTCCGGATCGTTGTAGTTTTCCTTCAACCACGGGATGATGATCGACGTGTCCAGTCCGCCCGAGTAAGCCAGCACGATTTTCTTAATTTCATTCTTATTCATATCCATTTTCCTCCGTTACACGTGAGTGGTGTGTTTGTTTATGCGCTTATTATACATCAATATTCACGTTTGTCAAGCAAATATTCAATAAATATTCACTTTGATGAATTTTATGCCGGATGCACAAATCGCGTTCCATAGACGGAGACGAGCTTGTCAGATTGCATAATTATTCATCCGAAGAAAAAATCGTCCTTGCTCCGCTTTCCGGCATTTGCCTTTCCGGGCTGCGTATGCTATACTATATCAACCTCAAAAGAACGCACAGAGAAAGGAGCCTGCCCATGACTGCAATATCCGCCATGATCGCCTCGGCACAGCCGATCGCGGCCGTGATCATCAGCGTTGCGCTGATGCTGTTCTTTGGCTTCGCCATGACGCGCATCACAAAGCTGCTGCGCTTGCCGAACGTCACGGCCTACATCGTCGCGGGCGTCCTCCTCGGGCCATACTGCCTCGGCCTTGTGCCGCAGCGCATCATCGACGGGATGGACTTTTTGTCCGACGTCGCGCTGGCCTTCATCGCATTCTCCACCGGCGAGTTCTTCAAGCTCTCCGTGCTGAAAAAGAACGGCTGGAAGGTCGTCTGGATCACGGTTTTAGAGGCGACGCTCGCCTCGGTGCTGGTGTTTGTGCTGACGTTCTGGGTGCTGCGTCTGCCGCTGTCGTTTTCCGTGGTGCTCGCGGCGCTCGCCTCGGCGACGGCCCCTGCCTCCACGATGATGACCATCCGGCAGACCGGTGCGAAGGGCGATTTCGTCAATACCTTATTACAGGTTGTCGCGCTGGACGATGTGGTCGGCCTGGTGCTTTATTCGGTTGCCATCTCCGTGGCCCTCGCGGCGCAGTCCGGCGGCGGGCACGGCTTCTCGTTCGAGACGCTCGTGCTCCCGCTGCTGACGAATCTCGGCGTGCTGGCGCTCGGCGGCGTATTTGGCCTTCTCATGAAGCTGCTCATGCCGCAGAAGCGCTCGACCGACAATAAGCTCATCATTGCCATCGCGCTGCTGTTCACATTCTGCGGCGTCTGCGCGCTGCTCGGCATCTCGCCGCTGCTCGGCTGCATGGCGATGGGCACGGTCTATACCAATGTGGCAGAGGACGACAAGCTCTTCAAGCAGCTGAACTATTTCAGCCCGCCGATCCTGCTGCTCTTTTTCGTCCGCTCCGGCATGTCCTTCCGGCTCGATACCCTCTTTTCCACGTCCGCCGCAGGACTCGGCGTGCCGCTGCTGGCCGTGGGCGTGAGCTATTTCTTCGTCCGCATTTTGGGCAAATACCTCGGTGCATGGCTCGGCTGCCGGATGGTGAAAAAGCCGCCGAAGGTGCGTAATTTCCTCGGCCTCGCGCTCATCCCGCAGGCGGGCGTCGCCATCGGTCTGGCCGCGCTCGGCGCGCGGACGCTCGGCGGCGAGACCGGGCAGGCCCTGCAAACGATCATCCTTTCCTCCAGCGTGCTCTACGAACTGGTCGGCCCCGGCTGCGCCAAGCTGGCGCTCTTCTGCTCCGGCTCGTATTCCACAAAGCTCGAAGACCTGACCGACGTTGTGCCCGAGACCGAATCCGGCGCAGTGAAAACGCCCGTCCAGCTCCTGACGGAGCGCATCGCCAAGATCCAGACCGAGCTGCCGCAGCGCAGCGCTGCGCTGAATGAAGACGAAGCCGCGTTCCTCGAGGCGGCGGAAGAGCAGTATCTCGCATCCCAGCGCCCGATGCGGCGCAGTCCATTTTTCAGGAGGTAATCGACCATGCATGTTCTCTCGGATCCCATCGCCCAGCTGCTCGGCCCATGGGCTGCGGAGCCCGGCCCGTGGTGCGCCGTGTTCCGCGTCGCGCTTGCCGTCCTGCTCGCCGCCGTCATCGGATGGGAACGGTCGAGCAAGCGGCATTCCGCCGGACTTCGCACCTTCATGCTCATCAGTCTCGCCGGCTGCGCCGCGGCCCTGCTCGATCAGTCGCTGCTGGATGCAAATATCCCGCTGCTCTCGGCGGCGGCCATCATCGGCATGGCCATTTTGAGCTGCAATTCCATTCTGTTCAGCTCCAAGAACCAGATCAAGGGCCTCACCACCTCGGCGGCCCTCTGGGCCTGCGGTTTGGTAGGTGTGGCACTTGGCAGCGGCGCCTACGTGCTGGCGCTGGCGGCGTTTGCGGCCTTGCTGCTGACGGTGTCGTGGTTCCCGCGGCTCGAAAAATACCTCAAAGACCGTTCCAACCACTTTGAAGTGCATCTGGAGCTGACCGCGAAGGATACGCTTCAGGACTTTGTCTCGACGATCCGTGCCCTTGGCATCCGCATCGACGACATTGAGGCAAACCCGGCCTATCTCGGCTCCGGACTCAGCGTTTTTTCCGTGAGCTTCACGATCACAAGCCCCGAGCTGAAGCAGTATAAAAAGCACGCCGAGATCATCGAGGCGCTGCAATCGCTGGAGTATGTCCACTATATCGAAGAAATGAATTGAGCAAAAAATCCCCGCCGGTTTCTTTTGAAACCGACGGGGCGTCTTATAGAAGGAATTGTTCGATCGTCTGTGCAACGCCATCCTCGTCGCAGCTTGCGGTGGTAAGGTCGGCGAGGGCCTTCAGCTCGTCTGAGGCGTTGCCCATCGCGACGCCGATGCCCGCGTCGCGGAGCATCGTCACATCATTCAGCCCGTCGCCGAAGGCCATGGTCTGCTCCGGACGGAGTTCCAGGTGCGCGGCCAGCGCCAGAAGCGCCTGTCCCTTGTTCGCGGCAGCGGCATTGATCTCGATGTTCTCCGCGATGGAGGACGTCGGCAGCAAGGCCTGGAACGCCTCCGGCAGGGCTTGAAGCAGCGCACGGCGCTTTTCCGGGTCGCCGGGGTAGACCTGCACCTTCTGCACGTCCAGCCTGCGCTCCGTCAAAAACGCAGCCAGATCCTCCACCGGCTCGCGCAGCCGCTGGATCATACTGAGATAGATCGGGTCGCGGACGTATTCATGGACGCGCGCCTTCATCGACGCGGTGATCCATGCGGCGTTTTCCGCGTAGCAATCATATGTGACGTCCCACTTGTCCAGATAGCGCAGGAGAGAAACGGCGTCCTGCCATGGGATCTCCGCGCGGTAGATGGGGTCGCAATTTGGCACGGCGCAGACCTGCGCGCCGTTGATCGTCAGGGCATAGTGTAGAAATGGGAGCGCGCGGATAAAATCTGGCATACCGCCGTAAAACCGCCCGGTCGCGGGCACGATTTCAATTCCAAGCTCCGCCGCGCGGGTGAGCGCGGCGAGATTGCGGGGAGAGAGCTGTTTTTGCGAGGTAAGAAGCGTTCCGTCGAGGTCGAGCGCGATCAGATGAATATCCGGTTTGTTCATGGGGGTTTCGTTCTCCTGCGTCAGTTTGTGCCAAGTGCGGGGAGGCCGTCCTCGCCGATGTGATAGGGCTGCGGCACATGCTCCACACCGGTGGCGTCGCGTGTCTGCAGCGTGAACGCGGTCGGATCGGTCAGCAGCTCGATCCAGTTCGCGCCGTCCTGCGCCTGCATGGCAAGGCCGGTGTTCTCCAGTGCCGCGGCGAGTGTCGCCGTTTTGGCGTCCAGCGCGATGACGAGCAGCGTATCCGCGCCGCTGGACAGGCCGCAGAGCGCGTAGAGGAAATATGTACCGTTTGCACGGACGAGATAGAGCTGCACGCGGATGCTGTTCTCGGGGCAGTCGATCCGCGTTTTTTCGCCGTTGATCGTAACCTCCAGCGTCGGAACAGCCCAGCCGCTTTCGCCGAACTGCGCCGGAATCTCGGTCAGCAGCGTGTCAAGCTGGCCGTCGCTGTCGAGGTCGAGCGTGCGCTCCGCCGGGTGCTCCAGCAGTTCGGCATATGCAGCCGGGATGCGCTGGAACTTCGCGGCGACCGCGATCGGCTCGTCCACATAGCGGACGGTCACATGCAGCGGCCCGGCGGCATAGTCCGCGATCAGGCCCGGCTCGAAGTAGAATTCCACGCCCTCATAGCTCAAGGCCCATTCAAATTCGGGATCCGGTTCGGTCTGTCCCTGTTCCTCCCAGACCGTCCCGGACGAGACGACGGGCCAGAGATCCTTAAATTCCGTCTGCGGATAGCGCTCGCGCAGGCGCGTCTCGAGCATGTCGGGGAGCATCCCGGCGTCGTCGAACACGTCCTCAAGCGTCAACTCCGCGCCGGTCGCGGGGTCGAAATTATAGGCTTCGTATTCCCAGTCCGGCTCGTCCGTTCCGTCGTTTCGCTGTTCCTCGAACAGCAGGCTGAGGCAGTTTTCATCCGCGCGCGTGACGGTCTGGGCGATCTGGCCGGAATAGAGCGTGTCGCCCAGCGGCAGCTCGTCGAGATCTTCCGCCAGATCCATGGCCTCGTCGTAGAGCTCCGCGCTGAGGCGGTCGAGCGCATCGGCCAGCGCGGGCCAGTCTCCGCCGTCCACGCGGATGCGCGGATAGTCGACATAGCTCTTCATGCCCTCGTCGAACATGCCGTAATAGCGGTTCGTCTGATACGAGAGCGGGAGGCAGCGGACGGACGGTTCCTCCGGGGTTTCCGGTGCATCCGGTTCAGACGGCTGTTCCGGCGTGTCGGGCTGCGCCGGTTCATCGGGCTGCACGGGTTCCACAGGCTCGGCGGGAACGGACGGTTCGTCCGGGGTGCCGGCGGGTTTTGTATTCTGGCAGGCGGAAAACGCCAGCATCATCGAAAGCACAAGCAAGCATGCAAGAATTCTGCGCATAAAGTCTCCTTTCCAGAGGGGGTGGGTGGACGTTCTTGGGGACAGTATAGCGGAAAGCCGGAAAAAATGCAACCTCCCCGCCGCAGCGGCTTGGCTCCCCCCTCTGGGGGAGCTGGCGCGCAGCGCCTGAGAGGGGCCTGTAGGGGCTGATGCCCTCATCGGCCCACATTTTTGAAACCGTTCTTTTCTTTCTCCGCAGAGAAAGAAAAGAACGGTTTCAATCTTCCAGGAAAAGAAAGCG
>USDP01000047.1 GCA_900553545.1 uncultured Eubacteriales bacterium
GCTGCCCAGCAGCGGCAGCAGATCGGCCCCGACGTCCTCCGCCGCGAACGGCGGGGCGTTGTATCCGGCCATATAAAAAGCGTAGAGATCGGGGGCCTGACCGGCGGTGATCTGTGTGCGGAGCTGGTCGGCGGGCGCATAATCGGTATAATTGGAATCGGAGTAGATCTCGTAATCGACACGGAATTTGTCCTGGCTCCGGTTGAAATCCTCGATCATCGTGGTGAATTGCGGCATCATGGCGTCTCCGGCGGCGATCGCGAGCGTGAGCACTGTTTTTTCAGGCGCCGGGCCGGGCACGCGGCGCAGGATGGCCAGCGCCGTGTCGTCCGGCGAGTAGAGGAGGAAACCAAATTCGGGCTGGAAGAGCTGGCTGGCCGTGTTCTTCAGGCCCTGTTCCTGCCAGCTGACGAGGACTTCCGCGGCGGTCAGCTCCGCCGTCTCGGCGTCAATGCTCTTGCTGCTGCCGCAGAGCAGGCGGCCATCTGCGGCGAGGCCGAGACCGGTGAGATTCGTTTCACAGGGCAGCGTATCTGTGGGTGCAAGCGTCTCGGGTGCGAAGCGGCGCAGTTCCGGCAGCGGGGTCGCGCCATAGCGGTCGCGCGTCAGGACGCAGAGCGTCCCGCTGGATAGGGCCATCGTCTCGTAGGCCCAGCCGTCGTCCGTCTCGGCGGTCTGCCGTGCGATCTCCGCGCCGGCCTTGTCCAGCAGCACGAGCAGCGAGGAGCTGAGCAGCAGGAAGCCGTGCTCCGTCGTGCGGAGCTGTGAAAAGCGTGCGCCGTTTTCGGCGTAGATCGTTTGCAGCAGGATCGTCTCCTGTATCGTCCCGGCGCTGTCATAGTGCGTGAGGGCGAGCTTGCCGATGGTTGTGGACTCGGAGAAGTGGACGGCACCATGTCCATCCGCGTAAGCGCCCGGCAGACTCCCGCTCAGCAGCCAGAAGCCGTCTTCATTGTCTGAACCAAGCGCGTAGAGATATTCCGCACCGTCCGGCAGCGGCAGCGCCTCGGCCTCGCCGTCGAGCGGCATCCGAGCCAGCGCGAGTCCATCCTCGGTGAAGCCGCCGACGAGGATCACATCACCCAGAACGGTCAGGGCTGTCGCGGACAGGAGCGGCGCGGGCAGCGGAAGCGTCTGATATTCATAGTGAAATTCGCCGCCAGTGGATTCAACTGGCGCGGCGGTGGAAGCGCTGTCCAGTGTTGTAGTGGGCTGCGCGTCAGGCAGGGAAACGGTCGTCACCTCGTGCGGCGCGGCACAGCCGCAGAGCAGCGCGAGCAGCAGAAAAACGGCAAAGAAGGGCCGGAATTTGTTCATAAATACCTCCAATCAGAGTCATTGGAAAGAGGCGCGCTGTATGCGCATACAGCGCGCCGGTTGGTCGTTTGTGTATGTTTGCTGGGATGGGAACCTCCTTTCTACGACAGACTATTGCAATCGTCTACAATGAGACTACCACAATCGTCTGGAAAAGTCAAGCGCTCTTGACAGATTTGGACGAATGTGATAGTCTGAAACCAACAACAGGCAGGAGGAAGACTATGAAGTTGTTTGATTCGGAATGGAAGGTCATGGAGGTGCTCTGGCGGGAGAATGACCTGACGGCGAAGGAAATTTCGCTGCGGCTGGCGGAGTCCATCGGCTGGAACAAGAACACGACCTATACCGTCCTCAAGAAGTGTATCGACAAGGGCGCGATCGAGCGGCGGGAGCCGAATTTCGTCTGCCACGCCGCCATCACCAAGGCGCAGGCGCAGAAGGAGGAGGCCGATTCGCTGCTGGACAAGGTGTTCGGCGGTTCGGCGGAGCTGCTGTTTGCGTCGATCCTGTCGGATCGTCCGCTCTCGAAGGAAGAGGCCGCGCGGCTGCGCGCGCTGGTGGAGGAATACGAGGCATGAAGGGGATGCAGGCGGCCATACTTGGTGGGAGCGCGATGATCCTGCTCGTCCTCGCGCTGCGGCTGCTTCTGAAAAAGCATCTGCCGCGGCGGCTGTTCCCGGCGCTCTGGTGCGCGGCGGCGGTGCGGTTACTGCTGCCGATCGAGATCCCGACGCGCTGGAGCGTCTGGAATCTGCTGCGCGGCGCGGAAGCTGCGCAGACCGGAAGCACAGACGCGGCCATCCCGTTCCCGGCCCTGACGCAGGCCGCAGAAACAGCGACGGTGCAGACGGAAAAGGCCGGAGCGGTCAACCCCATTTTGCTGATCTGGGCGGTCGGGATGGCGCTGCTCGCGGCGTATTTTATCCTTGGATACGCGGTGATGGTGCGCCGGCTTCGCGGAACGCGCCTCGCGCCGCAGCCGTCTGTGGATGCGCTGCTGAATCGGTTCCGCTTTGCGCGCGATCCGCGCATCTGCCGCACGGCGAACCGCCGCGCGCCGCTGACGTTCGGCGTGCTCCGGCCGACGGTGCTGCTCCCAGAAGATCTGGAAACTGGGACGGCGCAGTTTCAACTGGTGTTAGCGCACGAACTGGCGCACATCCGGCGGAAGGACTGCCTGCGGAAGACCCTGTTTGCGGTCTGCCTCTGCCTGTACTGGTGGCATCCGCTGGTCTGGCTCATGACGGTGCTGGCAGGCCGCGATATGGAGCTGGCCTGTGACGAGGCGGTTCTGCGCGCGCTCGGGCCGGTGTGCAAAAAGGCGTATGCGCTGACGCTGCTCGATATGGCGCAGCGGCGGCCCGCGCCCGCGCCGCTCTGCAGCGCCTTTGCACGCAGCCGCGCGGAGGAGCGCATCCGCGCGATCCTGCAATACCGGCGCGTCCCGGCCTGGGCCGGGATCTGCGCGGCGGTGCTGTTCGCGCTCTCAGCCAGCGTTTTTGCGACACAGGCGACTGCTCCAATCCGGACGGCACAGCCAACCGTGCAGAATGTTGAAGCCGTTCCGGCCGTGCAGGCTTTGGCGGAGCCGGACATCCGCTATATCGAGGCGGAGATCGTGCCGCTCGCGGCGGCGGAAGCGCCGAAATATGTCTGGCCGTTGGAGAATGCGGACGCTGCGGTGACAGATCCCTATGGGATGCGCGTGCATCCGCTGACCAAAACGGAACAATTCCATTCCGGCATTGATCTGGCCGCGGAGGGCGGGGAGAACGTGCTGGCCGTCGCGGATGGAACCGTCCTCGATTGCAGCTACAACGAGGCCTACGGCTACGTCCTGACGCTGGGCCACGCGGACGGCGTCCAGACGCAGTACGCCCATCTGCGTGCATTTCTGGTCAGCCCCGGCGACACGGTCGTGCAGGGACAGGCGGTCGCGCTCGTGGGCGCGACCGGCTGGGCCACGGGGCCGCATCTGCACCTCGGCGTAGTGGTGGACGGCGAGTTCGTCGACCCGCTCGCGGCGCTCAGCGGCGAACGGGAATAAGGGGAGTATCAGAAGCGACAATAGCCTGCACCTGAGAGGTTCTCAGGTGCAGGCTCATTTTTGATCGCGCGTTATGAACAATCAGCTTCACGGAATGGCAGATAGTCGATGAATTTGCGGGCGGCGGGCGTCAGATGCGCCGCGTGCTTCATCGCCAGCCCGATGGAACGGTAATACGGCTCTTTCAGCGGGCGGATCTCAAGCCGCTAGGGGATGCGCCGCAGGATCATATCCGGCAGGATGCCGACGCCCATCCCGCGCTCGACCATGGCCATGATGGCAAAATCCTCCCACGTTGTGAACCGGATGTCCGGCCGTACCTGAGATTGCTCCAGCAGATCGGAGACTTCGGCCTTTCCGCCGTGCTCCAGAAGCAGGAACGGCAGAGCGTTCAAGGCCCGGATGTCGACCGCCTCCTGCTGCGCGAGCGGATGCCCAACCGGCAGAACCACCTGATATTCATCCTGCTTGAGCAGGATGGTGTCGAATTTTGGACGCGTCGGCAGGCGCAGAAAGCCGCAGTCCACACGCCCTTTGTCGATCCACTGCTCTACCTCGTCATAATCGCCGAGCAGCATCTCATATTCAATGCCGGGATAGTCCTTTTGCAGCGCCGCAAAGAGGTTCGGCAGCCAGTGGATCGCAACACTGGAAAACGTGCCGATGCGGACGATGCCCGTCTCGATCCCGTTCATCCGGCAGATCTGTGCCTCCATCTCGCGGTGATCGCTCAGAATTTTCCGCAGAAACGGCATCGGCGCAGCGCCGGCAGAGGTCAGACAGACGCCGGACTTGCTGCGCTCCAGGAGCGTCATGTCCCATACCTGCTCCAGATCCGCGACCATTTTGCTGACGGAGGATTGCGCATAATTCAGCTCCTGCGCGGCGCGGGTAAAGCTGCCCTTTTCCGCCGTTTTGACAAAGGCCAGATATTTCAGCAGTGGATTTTCCATAGATTTATCATTCCATTCTTCGATGCAAAATATCTATAATATTCGCTTTTTCTATTCTCACGCATCCGGTATCATATGGCAAGAACCTTTCATAGGAGCGTGTGAAGATGAAAATGAAAACGCAGGAAATGGACATGCTGCATGGCCCGCTGGCCGGGAAACTGCTGCGCTTTACGCTGCCGGTCGCGTTGAGCAGCATTGTCCAGCAGCTGTTTAACGCGGCGGACACCGCCGTCGTCGGCAGCTTTGGCAGCGTGGACGCGCTCGCCGCCGTCGGGACGAACACGGAGATCGCGGCGCTGGTTGACAGTCTCTGCCGGTCTGTCCATCGGCGCGAACGTCCTGCTCTCCGGCCAGATCGGACGAGGGGAAACGGGAAAAACACATGACGCGCTGCAAGCCGAAATGTACCTTGCCGCGCTCATCGGCGTGCTCGGCCTGCTTCCGGGGCAGTTCGCGGCGGTGCCGCTGCTGCGCCTGATCCGGACGCCGGCGGCAATTTTTAACGACGCGGCGCAGTATCTGCGGATCTATCTGCTGGGCTATCCGTTTTTGCTGCTGTACGACTTTGGCGCATCTGCGCTGCGGGCGCGCAGCGACAGCCGCTATCCGTTTCTGGCGCTCGTGATCTCTGGGATCGCAAACGTCGTGTTCAATCTGTTTTTCGTGATCGTGTTCCGGATGGGCGTTGCCGGTGTCGCCATTGCGACCGATATTTCCGCGATCCTCTCGGCGATTCTGGTGCTGCACCGGCTGACGGAGGACGAGCTGTTTCGCTTTACGTTCCGAACGCCGAAGCTCTCGCTGTGTACTGCCGGAGAGATCTTGAAAATTGGACTTCCTTCCGCTGTACAGGGCGCAGTATTTTGCTTCGCAAATATTTTCGTGCAGGCATCGGTCAACCGTTTTGGCGAGACGGCGATCACCGGGAGCACCATCGCCATGAATTTTGAATATTTTACATATTATATCATCACGGCGTTCGGCCAGACCGCGGCCACCTTTACCAGCCAGAACCACGCCGCAGGACAGCTTGGCCGATGCAAGCGGATTCTCTGGCTCTGCCTTGGGTTGTCGACGCTTTGCAGCTCGATCCCGATTTTTACGATCGTCCTGTTCTGCGATGCTTTCTCCGGCCTGTTCACAACGGAGACCGCCGTGATCGAGTACGCCGCCGTGCGCATCCTGTGCATCCTGCTCTTTGAGCCGGTCTGCAATCTGTATGAGATCCCAGCGGGCGTCCTGCGCGGCAGCGGTCATGCGCTCTACCCTGCGATAAGCACCATGATCGGAACCTGCGCCTTCCGTATCCTCTGGATCTGCACGGTATTTCAGGCGAACCCCGCACTCCCGATGCTGTATCATGCGTTTCCACTTTCATGGGCCGTAACGATTCTGCTGGTCAATTCCGGTTTCCTCGCCATACATCCCCTGCGAACGACCAGCAGGGCGGCGCGAAGTTCGCAGCAGGCGTGATTTTACGGGCGCCCGGCATTGCAAGCAAGGCGAATTTGTGGTAAACTGTTCACGATAACAAAGAAGGAGCTTTTGTCATGAAGCTGATGATTTTGGACGGGAACAGCATCATCAACCGCGCATTTTACGGCGTGCGGCTGTTGACGACCCGCGAGGGGCTGTATACCAATGCGATTTTTGGATTTTTGAACATTCTGGAAAAGCTACGGAACGAGGAACAGCCGGATGCGCTGGCTGTGGCGTTTGACCTCAAGGCGCCGACGTTCCGCCATCTGCAATATGAGGGCTATAAGGCTACGCGGCACGCGATGCCGGAGGAGCTGGCGCAGCAGATGCCGCTGATGAAGGATGTGCTGCGCGCGATGAACATCCCGATTTTCGAGTGTGAGGGCTGGGAGGCCGACGACATCCTCGGCACGGCGGGCAGGATCTGCGCCGCGTCAGACTGGGACTGCGTGATCGTCACGGGCGACCGCGACAGTTTGCAGCTCGTGGCGGAGCACGTGTCGGTCAAGCTCGTCGTGACCCGCGGCGGGCAGACGAACACGACGCTGTATACGCCGGAGGTCTTCGAGGCGGAGTATGGCTTCGCGCCGATCCGGATGATCGACCTCAAGAGCCTGATGGGCGACAGCTCGGACAACATTCCGGGCGTGGCGGGCGTCGGCCCGAAGACGGCGACGCAGCTGCTCGTGCAGTATGGCACGCTGGACGGCGTGTATGCGCATCTGGACGAATTGAAGGACTCGGTGCGCAAAAAGCTCGAGGCTGGGCGGGAAAGCGCCTACCTCTCCTATGACCTTGCAACGATCCGCTGCGAAGCACCGGTTGATTTTCGCCCGGAGGAGTGCCTTGTGCGTGAGGCGGACAACGATGCGCTGTGGGCGCTGTTCCAGAAGCTCGAATTTTCGCGCCTGGCCGCGCGCTATCATCTCCATCCGCCGAAGCCGGCGGAGCCGGAGGTCTATGAGGGCGAGTGTCAGTCTGAGATCGTGACGGACGCGGCGCGGGCCGAGGCACTGCTACGGCAGTTTGCAGAAAAAGAACGGGTATTTTTGCTGTTTTCGGCCGATCATTCGTCCGTGGCGGTCATGGATGACGGAGATACCGCATGGCTTTTTTCCCGGAAGGCGCTTGGCGAGGGATATGAGGCGTTCCTGCGCGGACTCTGCGCGGGGAACATCCGGAAGGTGACGCACGACGTCAAGGAGACGATGCGGTTCCTGCTGGGGCAGGATCTGCCCATCGAGGGCTTCTGCTTTGACACAGCGCTAGCGGGCTATCTGCTCGATGCGACGCAGGGAAGCTATACGGTCGACCGGATGTTCGTGCAGTACTGCGGCAGTCAGATCGGCCTCGCGGACGAAAAGGAACTGGGCGAGGCGGCGGTTACGGCGAATCTGTTCGCGCGGACGGCGGCGGTCGCGGCGCTCTATGCGGTGCTGCCCGCGAAGCTGGAAGCGCAGGGGATGCAGGAGCTGTATTATGACATGGAGCTGCCGCTCTGCGCGGTGCTGGCGCGGATGGAGACGGCGGGCGTGCTCGTCGACCAGCTGGCGCTGGTCGCGTTCGGCAATATGCTCTCGGAGCGGGTCGCGGCCTGTCAGGAGCTGATTTTCGGCTATGCGGGCGGGGAGTTCAACATCAACTCGCCGAAGCAGCTCGGGGAGCTGCTGTTTGAAAAGCTGGGACTGCCTGCGATGAAGAAGACGAAAAGCGGCTATTCCACGAACGCGGAGGTGCTCGAAAAGCTGAAAAACAAGCATCCGATCGTGCAGGCCATTCTGGACTATCGGATGCTGGCCAAGCTGAAATCGACGTATGCCGACGGCCTTGTGAAGGAGATCGCGGACGACGGGCGCATCCACACGACGTTCCAGAACATGGTGACGGCGACGGGGCGTCTCTCGTCCACGGAGCCGAATTTGCAGAATATCCCTGTGCGGACGGAGCTTGGCAGTGAGATCCGCCGGATGTTCGTCCCGGCGGACGGCTGCGTCTTTGTCGACGCGGATTACAGCCAGATCGAGCTGCGCGTGCTCGCGCACATTGCGGATGACGCGCGGATGCAGGAGGCGTTCCGGAGCGGGATGGACGTCCACACGGCGACGGCGGCGCAGGTCTTCGGCGTGGAGCCGGAGCAGGTCACGCCGCTCCAGCGGCGGCACGCGAAGGCCGTCAATTTCGGCATTGTCTACGGCATTTCGGAATTTTCCCTCGCCGAGGACATCGGCGTGACGCGCAAGGAGGCCAAGGCGTATATCGAGTCGTATCTTGCAAATTATTCCGGTGTGCGCGCGTATATGCACGACATTGTCGCAAAGGCGAAGGAGGACGGCTATGTGACGACGCTCTTCGGCCGGCGGCGCGATCTGCCGGAGCTGAAGAGCAGCAACTTCAACATCCGTTCGTTCGGCGAGCGTGTGGCGCTCAACACGCCGATCCAGGGCACGGCGGCGGACATCATCAAGCTGGCGATGCTCCATGTCGACACGGCGCTGCGTCAAGCAAAGCTGCGCGCGCGGCTCATTTTGCAGGTACACGACGAGCTGATCGTCGAGTGTCCGGTGGAGGAGGCCGAGACGGTGCGAAAGCTCGTAGCGGAGCAGATGGAGCACGTGATGACGCTGAAGGTGCCGCTGCTGGCCGAGGCCAAGATCGGAGAAAGCTGGTATGCGGCGAAATGAACTGGAACATTCGGGCCATGACCGCGGCGGATGTGCCGCAGGTCGCGGCGATGGAGCGGGCGTGCTTTTCCGACCCGTGGCCGGAGCAGGTGATCGCAAAAGAACTGGAAAACGAGCTGAGCCTCTGGCTCGTGGCAGCGAAGGGCGAAACGGTCCTCGGCTACGTCGGGAGCCAGACCGTGCTCGGCGAGGCGGATATGATGAATCTGGCCGTTGGCGCGGAGCACCGGCGGCAGGGGATTGCGGCGGCGCTGGTCAATGCGCTGTGTGCGGCGCTGCGGGCAGAAAAGGGCGCGGAGCTGCTGACGCTCGAGGTGCGCGATTCCAACGAGGCGGCCATCCGCCTCTATGCCGCGCTCGGCTTTACTGAGATTGGGCGGCGGCCAAACTATTACTTCCATCCGAAGGAGGATGCGCGCATCCTCAGAAAGGACTTGACGGCATGAACATTCTGGCAATCGAATCTTCCTGCGACGAAACGGCGGTTGCCATCGTGCGCGACGGGCGCGAGGTGCTGACGGACTGCATCTCCTCGCAGGTGGAGCTGCATAAACTGTATGGCGGCGTGGTGCCGGAGATCGCGTCGCGCAAGCACATCGAGGCCATCTACGGCCTCGCGGATCAGGCGCTGGAGCAGGCACAGCTTACGCGCGGCGACATCGACGCCGTGGCCGTGACGTATGCGCCGGGGCTGATCGGCGCGGTGCTTGTCGGGGTGAACTTCGCGAAACTCGCGGCGCTGGGGCTCGGCGTGCCGCTCGTGCCGGTGCATCACATCCGGGGACACATTGCGGCAAACTATCTGGCCTATCCGGAGCTGGAGCCGCCGTTTCTCTGTCTCGTCGTGTCCGGCGGGCACAGCATGATCGTCGACGTGCAGGACTATACGAAGTTCCGCATCCTCGGCTCGACGCGCGATGACGCGGCGGGCGAGTGCTTTGACAAGGTGGCGCGCGTGCTCGGCATGCCCTACCCGGGCGGCGCGGCGCTCGACCGCATGGCACAGACCGGCGACGCGGAGAAATATCCGCTGCCGCACACGAAGCTCAGCGGCAATCCGCTGGATTTTTCGTTCTCCGGGTTGAAGACCGCCGCACTGAACCTCATCCATCAGCATGAGCAGAAGGGCGAGGAGATCGACGTGCCGTCGCTCTGTGCGTCGTTTTCCAAGGCGGTCAGCGAGATGCTCGTCCCGCGGACGATGCAGGCGCTGCGCGAGACCGGGTACCGCAAGCTCGCGATCGCGGGCGGCGTGGCCGCGAACTCGTGGATCCGCGGGGAATTTGAACGGGAGTGCGCCAAGCTCGGCGCGGCGCTCTACAAGCCGCCGCTGAAGCTCTGCGGCGACAACGGCGCGATGATCGGCAGTCAGGGCTATTACGAATACCTCGCCGGGACACGCGCCGGTCAGGAGCTGAACGCCTTTGCCACACGGCCCATCTCCATGGACTATTCCGAATAAACGCGAAAATCGCCCTCTGTGTCGAAAGCGGCACAGAGGGTTAATGTTTACAATTTGATGACAAGATTCCTGCAAATTATGCGTTATGTAAACAAGTTTCGCGGTTTCGTGTGCGAAAGTGCTTCGTTTGCAGAACCTGACAAATTTTTAGAAAAGTCCGGAAGGACTTGATATACAAAGGAAAAATCGCTGTGGACAAAATTGTGGACAATGTGAATAACTTGGTGCAGGCCATAGAGAATTATGGTTATGGTCAACAACTGCTTTTTCAGGGGGACTTCAGCGGAAGCGGCGCTGTGAAGCGGAAACGGCGGGCAGCGTCGACCGTCTTCGGAATGGCCCGACAACGCAGTATAAAAAATACCGTGAAGGTTTACACCTTCACGGTCAAGAGGAATGGAAAAATGAAAAAGAAGTCGCACAGATAGTCTGTACGGCTTCTCATTCTTTCATACCTGAGATTCAAAAAATTCTTCTTGCACCCACATAGCGGCTCGCGTAGAACGAATCGGAAAGATCCGTGATCTTCACGCCGCCCGCAGCCGCGTGGATGAACTGATTGTCGCCGGTGTAGATGCCGACGTGTGTCGCCGCGAGGGACG
>USDP01000048.1 GCA_900553545.1 uncultured Eubacteriales bacterium
TTCTCCAGATTAGGAGGCTTTTTTATGCTCAAAAATCAAGCAGCCGCTGCGCCCGCCGCGCAGCATACCGGTCTGAAAAATGTCCGCATCCTTGCCACGTCCGCCCTGCTCGCGGCCATCTCGGTCGTGCTGGCGCGGCTCATCATCCCGATGCCGAATGAGACGACGCGCTTCTCGCTCGAGGCCGTGCCGATCTTCATCGCGGGCATGCTCTTCGGGCCGATTCCCGGCGCGCTGGTCGGCTTTGTGGCCGACTTTGTCGGGTGCCTGTTCTCGGGCTACGGCTATAACCCGATGTTCTGCATCCCGCCGATCCTGTACGGTCTGAGCGCGGGCCTGTTCCGGCCAATGCTGGTGAAAAAGGTCAACATCGGGCGCATCGCGCTGGCGTTCCTGCCGGCGATCGTGTTCGGCTCCGTCCTGTGGCAGAGCTTCGCGCTCGCCAAGGTCTACGGCGGCGACGCGTTTGAGGCATTCTTCCTGACGAAGCTGGCCGCGCGTTCGATCCAGTTTGCTGTCACGTTCGTGCTCGACACGCTGATCGTCTGGCTGCTTTATCGCTCCAAGGTCTTCACCGCGACCAAGCTCTGGCCGCCGGTGCTGCGCGAAAAGAAATAAATTCGGAAACAGAAGAAAGAAGTAATTCCACCATGATGACTCTTGACGAAGCCTTACATTATATCCACGCCGTCTGCTGGAAGGGCAGCATCCCTGGACTCGAGCGCATCACCGCGCTGCTCGACGCCATGGGCCACCCCGAACGCAAATGTAAATTTGTCCATGTCGCGGGCACGAACGGCAAAGGCTCCACCTGCGCCATGCTGGCCTCGATCTTCCAGGCCGCGGGTTACAAGACCGGCCTTTATACCTCGCCGTACATCGTCGAATTCGGCGAACGCATTCAGGTCAATGGCCAGATGATCTCAAACGACGACATCTGCGCCCTGACCGAATACGTCAAGCCGTTCGCGGAGTCCATCTTCGAGCAGCCGACCGAATTTGAAATGGTCACGGCCATCGGCTTTGAATATTTCGCGCGGCAGCAGTGCGACATTGTCGTCTGCGAGGTCGGCATGGGCGGCGAATTCGACGCGACGAACGTCATCCTGCCCCCCGAGGTAGCCATCCTCTGCAACATCGGCCTTGACCATACCGAGGTTCTCGGCGACACGCTCGAGAAGATCGCCGCGACAAAGTCCGGCATCATCAAGCCCGGCTGCGACGCCGTCATCTACCGCGAACAGCCGTCCGTGGAGGCCGTGTTTGAGGAACGCTGCAAAAAAGTCGGCGCGAAGCTGCACAAGGCCAATTTCGATTCCATCCGCCTCCGCTCGCACGGGCTGGAGGGTCAGGTCTTCGACTGCGACGGCTATGAGGCGCTGGAGCTGCCGCTCCTCGGCGACCACCAGCTGCACAACGCCGCCGTTGTGCTGACCGCAGTTGATGCGCTGCGTACCCGCGGCTGGAAGCTGCCGGAGGAAGCCGTGCGCAAGGGCCTGAAGGACGTCAAATGGCCCGGCCGGTTCGAGCTGCTGCGCAAAGACCCGCTGTTCATCATCGACGGCGGACACAATCCGCAGTGCATCGAGGCCCTCGTCAAGAACATCGACGATTATCTCGCCGGCCGGCCCCTCACGGTGCTCACCGGCGTCCTCGGCGACAAGGATTTCCACTGCATGTATGCCAACGTCGCGCCGTTCGCCAAAGAATTCATCACGGTCACGCCGGGCAACCCCCGCGCGCTGGACGCGAAGGATCTGGCAAAGTACCTCGCCACGTTCGGCAAGCCCGTCACGCCCTGCGAGACGGTCGCGGACGGCGTAAAGCTGGCGGTGGAGCACGCGGGGAAGGACGGTGTCGTCCTCTGCTACGGCTCGCTCTACATGCTCGGCGACGTCAAGGCCGCCGTCGCGGCCCTGTAATCGGAAAAGACACAGCGACCCCGCATCCATTCGGATGCGGGGCCGTTTGTTATTCAGATTTGGCGGATTCCGGATAGAGGGGCATCCAGCGGCCGAACTTGTAGTAGAGGATGAACAGCACGCTCGACGCGGCCCACGTGATCGGATAGCAGATCGAGATGGTCAGGACGCTCAGGTGCGGGAACGTCACCGTGAACAGCAGCGCCATGCGCAGCACACAGACCGCAAAGAACGTGATGACCGCGGGCTTCACCGCGTTGCCGACGCCGCGCATCGAGGAGGACAGGACTTCCACGCTTGAAAACAGGACGTAGCACGACGAGATGTGCAGGATGAACTGCCGCGCCTCGGCCAGAACGGCCGGGTCAGAGCTGAACAGCCGCATCGTCAGCGGGCTGCTCAGCACGGCGACCGCCGAGAAGAACACCGCCATGCCCAGATGCAGCAGCCAGCCGGTGCGGATCGACTCCTGAATCCGGGCGCGGCTGCGCGCGCCGTAGTTCTGGCCGACGAAGGTCATGATCGCGATGCCGAAGGCATTCGAGATCGGCCAAAAGACGCCGTCGATCTTCGCATAGATCGACCACGCGGCGACCGTGTCCGTGCCCATCAGGTTGACGGCCTTCTGCACGTAGAGGTTCGTGACGTTGTAGAGCACGCTCTGCAATCCCGCGGGCAGCCCGAGCAGGAGCATCCGCTTCACCAACGCCGGCGTGGGGCGGAGCTTCGCCAGCTCAAGCCGCGCCTCGTCCTGCCGCCGCATCAGTGAGCGGAGGACGAACGCCGCGCAGATCAGCTGCGACAGGCTCGTCGCGATGGCCGCGCCCGCGACCTCCAGCCGCAGCACCGCGACGCACAGCAGGTCGAGCACAGTGTTGACGCCCGTGCAGAGCAGCAGGAAATAGAGCGGCCGCTTGCTGTCGCCCATGGCGCGGAGGATGCTGCTGCCCATATTATAGATCATCGTGGGGACCATCCCGGCAAAATACCAGCGCATATAGTCGATGGAATACTGCATGGTATCCTCCGGCGTGTCGAGCGCGGATAAGAGACCCGGCGCAAAGCACACGCCGATCACGGTCATGATCGCACCGACCCAGACGGCCAGCAGCGTTGCCGTATGGACTGCGCGGCTGACGTTCTCGTGGTCGTGCGCGCCATAATACTGCGCGACGACGATGGCCGCGCCGGAGCAGAGTCCCACGAAGAAATTCAGCAGCAGATTGATGATCGCGACCGCCGAACCGCCGACCGCGGCCAGCGCCGTCTTGCCGACGAACTGGCCGACGACGACCGCGTCGACCATCGAATAGAGCTGCTGCAAGAGCGTCCCCGCCAGAATGGGCAGTGCGAAGCGCAGCATGTTTTGCAGCACCGGCCCATGCAGCAGATCGGCCTCGCCGCGAAGCGTCTTTGCCATGGAGATCCCCCTCTCATAAGATGATCTTGAAATTGCGTCGTCCCTACATCATATCCCATTTTTCGCATTTTGCAAGAGGTTTTATAAAAATGTGACCCGCTCAAATGAGCGGGTCACAGATGTTACAGGGATGCTTTCTGTTTGGACTTGACCGCTGCGATGATCGCAAAGACCACCAGCAGCACGGCCGTCACGCCATAGCAGATCAGCTGTGCATTCGGGCCGTCGTCCGCGCCGACGAAGAAGTCGATGAACTGCCCCGCCGTCACGAGCGCCATCACGAGCGGGCAGACGATGGTGATGCAGAAGGAGTAGAACTTGCGGAAGAAGCCGCCGGCCGAGCCGATCTCGTCGAGGATGAACTTCGGCCTCAGCTCCAGGCCGATCATCAGCGACATCAGCATCGCGCCGACCGGCATGGCCACGCCCTCGGACCAGCAGTCCATAAAGTCGAGCATACAGTCGTTCCACATCGCGGACGCCTTCCAGCGGAAGATGCCCGTCGAGCCGAGTCCGTCCACCGCGACAAGCAGCGCCTCAATCAAAATCAGGCCGGACACGATCAGCGTAACCTTCGCCCGGTCGACCTGCTTGCCCTTCTTCGCGGCGTTGTCGATCGCAAACGCACCAACGACCTCCATCAGCGAGATGGCCGACGAGATGGCCGCGATGATGACCAGCAGATAGAACAGCACGCCGAACACGGGGCCGAGCGCGCCCATGTTCGCAAACACGTCCTGCAACGTCACGAACAGGAGCTTCGGCCCGCCGAGGGCGATTTCATTGACGGGGATGCCGCTCGAAATCCCGTTGGCGACCGCCGCCGGAATGACCGCGAGACCCGCCATCAGCGCGACGATCGTGTCGGCGATGACGATGACGGCGGAGTTCTTCACGATGTTTTCCTTCTTGCTCAGATACGAGCCGTAGGTCACCATCGCGCCCATCGCGAGCGACAGCGAGAAGAACATCTGGCCGCCCGCCGTGGCCAGCACGGAGATGACGCTCGGCGCCTCCTCGATGAATCCGGCCTCGACCGCATAGCCCGGCACGAACATGTACTTCAGGCCCTCAACGGCGTTCGGCAGCGTGAGCGAACGGATGATGACGATGACCAGCATGACGAACAGCGCTGGCATACCGATCTTGTTGAACTTTTCAATGCCCTCGGCGACGCCGCCCTTGACGATCACCATACAGATGAACAAAAACAGCGCCGTGAACACCGCGCAGCCGAACGGATTGTCCAGCATTGCGCCAAACGTCGCCCCGCCGGCCAGCGGCGCACCGAAGATGTCCGACAGGTTGAACGACAGCTCCGCCATGTTCAGCGACATATACTGGATGCAGTAGCCGCCGAGCACCGCATAGAAGCTCATGATCAGGAACGGCGACAGCACGCCGAGCCAGCCAACCCAGCCGAATTTCTTCGACACCGCCTGATACGCGCCCACGACGCCGAGGCCGGTCTTGCGGCCGAGTGCCAGCTCGCTCGCCATAATGACGAGACCCACGAACACCGCCAGCAGCAGATAGATCAGCAGAAATGTAAAGCCGCCCGAGCGGCCCATCTTGTACGGGAAGCCCCAGATGTTGCCGAGGCCGACCGCCGAACCGACTGCCGCCATCAGGAACCCCAGATTGCTCCCCCACGAGCTTCGCTTGTTTTCCATGTTTTCCTCTCTTTCTTTTCCCGTTCTCTTTTCCCTTTTCCCTTTTTCTCTTTGCTTCGTTCTCTCTTTACTATGCTAAAACATACAGCGCGCCTATCATACCACAAAATCAACAGTTTCGCAAATGCTGTTTCTGCGGATTTGTATATTTTGGCGAAAACGTGCAAGGATGCGTGGATTTCGTTTGCAAAACTCTTCCATTTTCAGCAAAACGACGGCAAAACGCCGCGCACCGGAAAAACCGTCCTAGGAAAGGCAGGCGGCGCATAGGCTGTGGTGGGGGTGCTTGGTTATGGAAAAGATCAAACGGTTCTGCCGGGAAAATGCGCGGATTCTGCTGGCGTTGGGGGCCGTGCTGGCGTTCTGCGCGGTGCTGCCGGTGATGTTCGCCGCGACGGCGGTGCCGACCGGGTCGTGGGGCCTCAGCTTCCGCACGGAGGGGCAGCCGCCGGTCGGCAACGCGACGGCGGGCGCGCTGCGCCAGTATGACGCGGTCTACGTCGGGGACACCGAGGAAAAGGTAATCTATCTGACGTTCGACGCGGGCTATGAAGCCGGATACACGGAACAGATTCTGGACGTTTTGAAAAAGCATGACGTCAAGGCGGCGTTCTTCGTCGTCGGGACGTACATCGAAAACAATCCGGAGCTGGTGCGGCGGATGGCGGAGGAGGGGCACATCGTCGGCAACCACACGTGGCATCATTATAATATGTCGCAGATCGCCGACTTGCAGTCCTTCACGCGCGAACTGCAAAGCGTCGCTGATGCGTATCGCGAGGCCACGGGCGAGGAGATGCTGCCCTATTACCGGCCGCCGCAGGGCGTCTACAGCGAGGAAAACCTGAAAATGGCGAAAAGTCTCGGCTATCGCACCGTGTTCTGGAGCCTGGCCTACGTCGACTGGAACCGCGACGCGCAGCCCACGCCGGAGCAGGCGTATGAAAAGCTGCTGCCGCGCATCCATCCGGGGGCTGTCGTCCTCCTGCACTCGACGTCCGCCACGAACGCGGAAATTCTGGACGATCTGCTCACGAAGTGGGCGGAGATGGGCTACCGCTTCGGGACGCTCGACGAGCTGTTCGACGCGGCCTAGTCACCATTTTGGCCGGACGGCATACCATGGAATGAGCGAGCGAAGAAACGCTACGTTATTTTTCAGGAGGTTTCGTTATGTCTTGCAATAACAATTCGTCCGGCTTCTGCGCGTTCGGCAGCAACTGGTGGTGGGTCATCATCCTGATCCTCATCCTGTTCTGGAACGGCAACGGGAATGGCAATGGCTGTGGCTGCGACAACGGCTGCGGCTGCTGACGGGTCTACATCGCAAATCCAAAAACGGAGCTGTCGTCAGACAGCTCCATTTTTTATGGTTCCATGCGGCCAAGCAGCCAGTTGACAGAGGCGTGCAGAATATCTGCAAGGGCGTTTAATTCGATGTCGGAGACGGGGCGTTTCTGCCCCTCCAGCAGAGACAGCGCGGGGATGCTCATGTCCACACCGGCCAGCTGTAATTGTGCAAGCAGCTCTGTCTGCTTCATCCCAAGTTCCAACCGCCGCTGCGTCACCCGCGCGCCGATCAGATTGCGGTCGCCGAGCGCCAGCTTTCGTGTTTTCAGAACATCACCCCCCATCCTGTAAAATTATATGGAGAAAAATGATTGATATATTTGGTATTACCAAATATACTAAATTTGGTGATACCAAATTTTAAAGAAATGGGGTGTGTATATGGAATACATCGAGGTTTCTCCGCTGCCGGAGGTCTGTCAGAATTGCGAGGATCGCAGAAAATGTCTGGAAGAGGACGGCTGTGAGTGGTGCTGTGACGAGTGTGACTATCTGGGCGCGCGGTTTATACCGGCGCCGCAGGGGGATTTGTAGGGGCGGACGACTCTGTCCGCCCGTTCCCTCAATCCTGTGCCGCACCATGTAGGGGCCGATGAGGGCATCGGCCTCTGCAAGCCCCTCTCAGGCGCTTCGCGCCAGCTCCCCCGGAGGGGGGGAGCCTGTCTGCTGCGGTGGGGACACAATCTATATAATATGATTTGCAGACAGGTATAGTTTTCCCATTTTCGGCCAAACTGACTGCAAAGGAAAAAGGAGGGATGCGGATGCTTGCGGCGCTGAAGGCGCGCTTCAACGGGGCGGACGATTTTTGCCTGCGGGAGCTGACGGCGGGCGGGCAGGTGCTCTATGCGCTCTTTCTCGACGGCATGACGTCCGGCAGCGACATTTCCGACTTTGTCGTCCGACCGCTGATGGAAAACCTCCGGCCCGGAACGCCGGAGGAATTATATGCGCAGGCGCAGCGCGGCGCGGTCTGGTGCGCGGTGTGCGAGGAGGCGGACTCGGCCGAGGCCGCGGCGGACAAGCTGACGCACGGGTACTGCGTCGTGGTCTTTCCGGGGCTGGCCAAGGCGCTCTGCTTCGAGGCCAAGAGCGGGACGCGGCGCGGCCCCTCCGCGCCGGAGAGCGAGAACACCGTCAAGGGCGCGAAGGATGCGTTCACGGAAACGATCCGGATCAACACGGCCCTTGTCCGGCGGCATCTGCGCACGCCGGAGCTGCGGTTTGTGAGCAAGACCGTCGGGCGGCGGACGCAGACGAATGTGACGGTCTGCTCCATCGCGGGGCTGACCGATCCGAAGCTCGTGGCACGGATGGAAAAGCGGCTTGCGCGCATCGACATCGACGGGCTGCTCTCCCCGGCGGCGGTGGAGGAATATGTGACCGGTTCGCGCCGGACGGCGTTTCCGCTGCTGCAATATACCGAGCGGACGGATCAGTTCTGCCAGGGGCTGCTCGAGGGGCAGGTCGGCCTGCTGGTCGACGGGCTGCCGCTCGGCTATCTCGCGCCGGTCGACCTTGGAATTCTGATGACCTCGCCGGAGGATCGCGCGGTCGATTATGTCTCGGCGACCTGCGTGCGCATCCTGCGCTATGCGGCGCTGTTCCTCAGCCTGTTCCTGCCTGCGCTCTATGCCGCGATGGCGACGTTCCAGCAGCAGATGCTGCCGACGAAGCTGCTGCTCGCCATCATCGAGAGCAAGGAGAACGTCCCGTTCCCGACGCTGCTGGAGGTGCTGGGCCTGCTCGCGGCGTTCGAGCTTTTGCAGGAGGCCGGGCTGCATCTGCCGCAGGCCATCGGCACGGCGGTCTCCATCATCGGCGGGCTCGTCGTCGGGACGGCGGCGGTGGAGGCAAATCTCGTCTCGCCCGCCGCGCTCATCGTCGCGGCCACGGCGGGCATCTGCGGCTTCACGCTGCCGAGCCGCGACCTGTCAGACGCCGTGCGGCTCTGGCGCTTTCTGCTCACGGCCCTCGGCGGCATCGCGGGCCTGTTCGGCCTGACCGTGGGCGCGATTCTGCTGCTGGTGCACCTGGCGGGGCTGATGAGCCTTGGCGTGGCGTATCTCGCGCCGTTCTCCGACGTCCGGGGCTGGCGTGCCGTGCTCCGGCCCAGGCTTTCCCGGCAAAAATTCCGCGATCCCGCGCTCGGCGCGGTCGACCGGAAGAATCAGAGGTGAAGTATCATATGAAACGGATCTGGATTTGGCTGGCGCTGCTGGCGGCGGTCGCAGCGTTTGGGATGTTCCCGGCGCAGGGAACGGACGCGGCGGATCTCCTGCCTGCACAGCTGCTGCTGGTCGAGGCGTCCGGCGGGACGCTCCGCCTTGAGACCGATCAGGGGAGCGTCGGGTTTGGAAAGACGCTCGGCGAGGCGATGGACGATCTGCAAGCCGGCGCGAAGGGGCAGGTCTTCTTCGGGACGGTGGAGCATGTGGTCGCCGCGCAGAGCGCGGCCTATCTGCTGCCGCAGCTCGCGGCGTCAAACGAGCTGCGCCCCGCGGCGAAGCTCTATCTCGCGCCGGTGCTGCCGGAGGCGGCGGACGCTGTGGAATTTCTGGCGGCGCATCCGGGGAATCTGACCTTGCAGAGAACGCGGGCCGCGCTGCTCTATGGCCGGCAGCCGGAGGTTCCGCGGCTGCTGACGACGGAAGGAGGGCTTCGCCTTGCCGGATAGACCAACCGCGCGGCAGCGCGATGCATGGCTGCTGGCTGCAATGACCGTTCCGGCCGTGGCCCTCTGCGCCGGGATCGGCTGGCAGTGGGCCTTGCTCGGCGGCGCGATCTCCGCCGCACTCTATCTGATCCAGGGCCGCGCACGGCAGAGCGGCCTCGCGCTCCGCGATGCCGTAAATGAGGCGTTCGGAACGGCTGGCGGTACAATGATTATGGTACTTGCAGCGATCTGGAACCTATTCGCGCTGGCGTGGCTGACGCAGCGCGCGGACGGCGCGTTCCCGGAGGCGAAGGATTCGGTTGCCGTCGGGCTGATCCTGCTGGCGCTTGCAGCATTTGCCGCATGGAAGGGCGAGGCCGTCGCGGCCCGGTGTGCGGGCGTGATCGCGCTCGTGCTGGCAGGACTGTATGCGCTGCTGTTCTGCGCGGCGATCGGCGATGTGCAGCTGGAATGGCTGCGGCCCTGGGGCGGATGGCGCAGATCGGTGCTGCCGGCGGCGTGCCTGCTGCTGCCATGCGCCGCGTGGTACCTCGGCGCGGAACAGGAAGCGCGCGGCACAAAGGGGCATGGAGTGCTGTTGCTGCTCGCGCCCGCATTGGCTGCCGCCGCGACAGCGGGCTGCCTCTCGCCGCGTCTCGCGGCGATGGAGGAAGCGCCGTTTTATGAGATGGTGAAGGGGCTGTCGCTGTTTACGGTGGTCGAGCGGTTTGAGCCGCTGGCGTCGACAGTACTTGCGCTGGGATATTTCTGCGCAATGTCTCTGCTGCTCTGTGCGGCGCGCGCGTGCTTTGGCGGGAAACGCGCGCCGTGGCAGCTCGCGGCGCTGGCCGCACTGGCCGGAGCGGGCAGTTTTTGGGCAGGACGTATCCCGACGGCGGCTTTTGCGGCAGGTGCGGCTATATTTTGGGGTCTATTACCTCTGCTTATACCACTTGTGGTAGATCACAAAAAAGGTGGAAAAAAGTCTAAAATAATGCTTGACAAAAGCGATCCGGTTTGATATTATAGCGGAGCGCTTTTGAGAGTGCCGTGCATTGCGGATGCGCGTCATGAAGATCTTGAAAAAAGATGAAAAAACTTCTTGACAAACAGATGAAGCTGTGCTAGAATAAATGAGTTCGCTGCGAACGGAACTTCCGGTCCAACACCGAACGAACTTCATGAAAAGCTCACAGAAAATTAAAAAAGTTCTTGACTTTTGAAAAGTTCTGTGATATAATGAAGACCCGCTGAGCTGCGGAGTGCACCTTGTAAATTAAACAACGAGAACATGAACAAACACCTTGGACAATTTAGGTTCTGGAAAGAACCGAAACAAGTTGTTCAATGAATGTCGAAATGAGATTCTTTGAATAGCCAACGAAAATTCTTGAGTAAAGCTAAGAGCGAACCAAGATAATTAGATTTTAGAGCCGTAAGGCTTTAAGATACCATATTATTGAGAGTTTGATCCTGGCTCAGGACGAACGCTGGCGGCGTGCCTAACACATGCAAG
>USDP01000049.1 GCA_900553545.1 uncultured Eubacteriales bacterium
CGGTTTGCGCAGACCGGGCGCTCGGTTCCACAAAAAGTGCCCCGTCCGATGGACGGGGCACTTTTTGAAAAGCTTAGTGGGTCAGGAAGAACATCAGGGCGAAGAGGATCGTGATGACCCAGGTGCCGACATTGACTTCCTTGATCTTGCCGGTGAAGATCTTGATGAACACGTAGGAAATCAGGCCGAACGCAATACCGTAGGAGATATTGTAGGTCAGCGGCATGATCGCGATGGTCAGGAAGCCGACAACAGCATCTGCCGGATCGTCCCATGCGATGCTCTTGACATTGGCCATCATGAGAACGCCGACGTAGATCAGAGCCGCGGCGCAGGCATAGGTCGGGATGAGCTGCGCGACCGGCGCGAGGAACATTGCAACGAAGAACAGGGCCGCGGTGACCATCGAGGCCAGACCGGTGCGGCCGCCTTCGGCGACACCTGCGGAGGACTCGACGAACGTGGTGACGGTGGACGTGCCGCAGACCGCGCCGCAGCAGGTCGCGATGGCATCAGCCAGCATGGCCTTGTCCATGTTGGGGACGTTGCCTTCCGGGGTCAGCATGTTGCCGCAGGCGCAGGCGCCGTACAGCGTGCCGAGGGTATCGAACATATCGACCATGCAGAACGCGAGCATGGAGGTAACGAACATGACAACGAACGCGCCGGTACCATTGGCGGTGATGTAGGCAGAATAGTCAAAGCCTTCGGTAAAGACTTTGCCGATCGCCTGTGTGCCAAAGTCCTTGAACGCGCCGAAGAAATCGCTCGACAGGTTCGGCTGAACCTTATCTGCGAAGAAGCCGGGGACAGTCAGCAGGCCGATGACATAATACAGAACCGCGGAACCGAGAATGCCCCACAGGACCGCGCCCTTGACCTTTTTCTTGGACATCGCGCCGATGGCGAAGACCGTGATGATCGTGAGCAGGATCGGGAACAGCTGCGCCCAGGTCACGCCGCCGGTGAACACGTTGAGCGAGGTCAAGCTGACGAGCGTGGAGGCGTTGCCTACGACGATACCGGCGTTCTGCATGCCGATGAAGGCAATGAACAGGCCGATACCGGCGGAGATGGCGACCTTGACGGCCTGCGGGATGGCGTCGAAGATGATCTTGCGGAGGCCGGTGACGGTCAGCAGGACGAAGACGATACCGTCGACGAGGACCATGACCAGCGCATTGGCATACGTCAGCCCCATGCCAACGCAGATCGTGTAGACGAAGTAAGCGTTCAGGCCCATGCCGGACGCCTGCGCGAGCGGCAGGTTGGACAGCAGACCGATGGCTACGGTGCCGATGACGGCGGAGATGGCAGTTGCGATGTAGATCGCACCATAACTGACACCGAGAACGTTCGTTCCATCATTGAAGGGGTTTGAGAACATACCGGCGTTGACCATCAGAATGTAGGCCATCGCCATGAAGGTGGTAATACCGGCCATGATCTCTGTCCGGACGGTCGTACCGTGCTCCTTCAGCTTGAATCTTTTTTCCATTCAAATTCCTCCATTCATTTCTCTCGGCCCGCCCGGCAGAGGGCGAACCATTTATGAGCCTATTATAGTGAATATTGACCGAAAAAACAAGCTGTCAGGGCGACTGTTTACAGCTAAATTTTTTTTAGATTTTTTCGCTTTTGCACGAAAATGCAATTCCGGTTTGACATTTCCCCATTCTGACACTATAATATTCGTTGGAAAACTACCGGAAACGATCCGGTTTTGGTAAGGAGAAGAGGCTATGACACATCGAATGACGATCGCGGGCGTCACGCGCGATCTGCCCATCTGCAAGGTGACGGACGATCTGTACATCGGCGCATTCATCATGTTCGGCGACGCCGAGATCACCGTGGCCTGCGCGAAGGAGCTGCTCGCCCGCGCGCCGAAGGACTATGATTATCTGCTCACGGCCGAAGCCAAGAGCATCCCCCTGATCCACGAGATGGCGCGCCAGTCCGGCGCGAAGACCTACTTTGTCGCCCGCAAGGGTCTGAAGGTCTATCTGACCGATCCGCTCTGCGTCGACGTCAACTCCATCACCACGCAGCATGAACAGCACCTCTATCTCTCCGGCGCAGACGCCGCTTTGATGCGCGGCAAGCGCATCCTGATTGTCGACGACGTGATCTCCACCGGCGAATCGCTCAAGGCGCTGGAAAAGCTCGTCGAAGAAGCAGGCGCGACTGTCGCGGGCCGCATGGCCGTCCTTGCCGAGGGCGACGCACAGGAGCGCAGCGACATTGTCTATCTGGAAAAGCTGCCGGTCTTCAATGCCGACGGCACCGTCAAGGGATAATACATATCCAAAACATGCGGCCCGCACCATCTGGTGCGGGCCGCATTTATCATGACTCAGATAGCTGCCCGATGTCCAAAGCCCCCTCTTCGCAGAGGGGGCTTTCCGCAGCGGAATCATACGTGCGTCAAAGATTTTCTCTTGTTTCCTGCGGCGAAACACGATATACTAATGGTAGCGTCAGTTATGGAGGTTCCCATGAAACAACAATATCTTCCCGCCGGGAAGATCGTGTCAACGCACGGTCTGCGCGGCGATGTAAAAATTCTGCCGTGGGCTGACAGCCCCGAGTTCCTATTGGATTTCGACACGGTCTATCTTGCGGGCAAGCCGTATACCGTCGAGGATGCGCGGGTGCAGAAAACGTGCGTGCTGATGAAGCTCGCGGGCGTCGACAGCGTGGAGGCCGCGGCGCGGCTGCGCGATGTGGTGGTCGAGATCGACCGCGACGATGCCGAGCTGCCCGAGGGCAGCATGTTCATTCAGGATCTGATCGGGCTGCCGGTGCTCTGCGAGGGCAAGACGCTCGGCAAGGTGAAGGAAATTTTGCAGCTGCCCGCAAACGATGTCTACGTCGTCGAGGGAGAACAGGAATACATGATCCCGGCCGTGCCGGAGTTCATTCTGGAGCGCAATCCGGATGAGGGGTTCATCCGCGTGCGGCTGCTGGAGGGGATGCAGAGCGATGCGGTTTGACATCATGACGCTCTTTCCGGAGGCCGTGGACGCGATGATGCAGTCCAGTATTCTGGGCCGCGCGCAGAAAAAAGGACTCATTGAGATCCACACGCATCAGATCCGGGACTATACCACGAACAAACAGAATCAGGTGGACGACTATCCCTATGGCGGCGGGCGCGGCGCGGTGATGCAGTGCGACCCGCTCTACCGCTGCTGGGCGGCGATCTGTGATGAGCTGGGCGCACCCGCGCACACGATCTATCTCTCGCCGTGCGGCGCGGTGTTTCAGCAGGAGAAGGCGAAGCAGCTCCGGCGGGACTATGATGCACTGATTCTGGTCTGCGGGCACTATGAGGGCGTCGACCAGCGGTTCCTCGACGAGTGCGTGGATGAGGAAATTTCGGTTGGCGACTTCGTGCTGACCGGCGGCGAGCTGCCGGCGATGTGCGTCGTGGACGCGGTGTCGCGCCTCGTGCCGGGCGTGCTCGGTGATGAGGTCTGCTTCACGGACGAGAGCCACTGGGACGGACTGCTCGAATACCCGCAGTATTCGCGGCCCGAGCAGTGGCACGGCCTGACTGTGCCGGAGGTGCTGCTCTCGGGCAACCATGAAAAGGTTGACCGCTGGCGGAAAAAACAGGCCATTCTCCGCACAATGGAGCTGCGGCCCGATATGTTCCAAAAGCTGCGTTTTCCGTACAAAACGCGGGCAGAACGCAAATTTATCGCGGAATTGGAGGCAGAAAATGAACAGTTCCGATCTCGAGATCCTAAGAACCTGGATTACCGAAAGTAACAACATTGTTTTCTTCGGCGGCGCGGGCGTGTCGACCGAATCCGGCATCCCGGATTTCCGGAGCGTGGACGGACTTTATCACCAGAAGTTCGATTATCCGCCGGAAACCATCCTCAGCCACCACTTTTTCTATGCGCATACCGACTATTTTTACCGGTTCTACCGGGAAAAGCTGCTTGCGCCGGATGTAGAGCCGAACGCCGCGCACAAGACGCTCGCCCGCTGGGAGCGAGAGGGCAAGCTGCGCGCGGTCGTGACGCAGAACATCGACGGCCTGCACCAGAAGGCGGGCAGCCGGAATGTTTTTGAGCTGCACGGCTCGACGCTGCGCAATTACTGCCAGTCGTGCGGAAAATTCTACGATGCGGACTACATCCTGCATTCCGACGGCGTGCCGCACTGCACGTGCGGCGGACTCATCAAGCCGGATGTCGTGCTCTACGAGGAAGGACTCGACCAGCGGACGCTGCGCGGCGCGATCGAGGCGATCGGCGCGGCGGACGTGCTGATCGTCGGCGGCACATCGCTGACGGTCTATCCCGCGGCGGGCCTGATCGACTATTATACCGGCGATAAGCTCGTCCTCATCAACCGCGACGCCACGCCGTATGACGGCCAGGCAAATCTCATCTTCCGCGACAAGATCGGCGAAGTCCTTTCTGCGATTTGAACAAAAACCCAGCCTGAGACATGACGTCTCAGGCTGGGTTTTGTTTCAAATCAGATCAGAGCTTATGGCCGCAGCTGGTGCAGAACTTCTCGTCGAGCTGGACGGGCATCCCGCAGACCGGGCAGGTATGGGGCGCTTCCGGCTCCGCTGCTGCTTCCGCAGACGCAGGCGCTTCATTCGCTTCTTCTGCCGGTTTTGCTTCCTCGGCGGGTGCTTCCGCCTGCGGCACTTCGGGTTCCTTGACGGGTTCCTCCGCCTTCGGGGCCTGCGGTGCGGGGATCACCGGCGGGACAACGGGCGCGGCGGGCGCGGGGCCGGCCGCATCCTGAAGCTCGGCGTAGAACGCCGCGTGCTGGATGCCATAGAACAGGTTCAGGAACAGGCCGTAGACAATGTTGAACAGGAACAAGATCACCCGGAACAGCACCCCGAGATACGGGATGATCCCCAGTAGCGAGAGCACCAGCACCACCGCGATCCACAGCAGCACCGGGATCACGTCGGCCCAGAACATCTTGCCCTTATAGCCCATCGTCTGCTCCCTGGAGACGCGGAGCGCGTCGGTGGGCTTGACGTCGTCGCGCGTCATGAGGATGTAGGGCACGCAGCGGTATTCATACATCCGGATCACGCCGAATACGATGCCCACGACCGGGATCAGCGACCAGAGGAAAATCCAGAGGCTCATCCATGCCATGCCGCCGACCACGCGCAGGAAACGATCCTTGCGGAATGTCTGGAACAGGTCGGCCGTGTGCGGCTCCTCCCCAGTCTGATACGTGTGCAGGAAGATCATCGCAAGGCTCACGTCGATGGCCCAGGCGATGGCGAAGCCGACCGATGCCCGCAAGCCAGCAGAGCAGCGCGCCCAGCAGCGAAATGCCCCACAGGCGGAACGGCCGCTTCATCAGCGCGGCAAACGATTTTTGATAGATCGTGTTTACCATAGAAAACTCCTCCATTCTATTTTCTCTCTTCTTCGATTATAGTCCGAAGGGCGGATAGATGTCAACCGGAAAAACGGCGGAGGGCGGCGCGCGCCGTTTCCCCTTGCGCTTTGACGAAAACGTGGTAAAATAAAATTTATGGCAACACCACACAATTACCGAATCGTGCGGTGCCGCTTTGTATTTTTGACCGAGGAGGCATGATATGTCAGATTCCAGACCCATTGCATTTTTCGATTCCGGCCTCGGCGGGATCAGCGTCCTGCGGGAGACGGTCCGTCTGCTGCCGGAGGAAAACTATCTCTACTATGGCGACTCGCTCCACGCGCCCTACGGTGTGAAAACCGTGGACGAGGTGACGGCGCGCAGCCGCGCGATCGTGCAGCATCTGCTGGACGAAGGCGCAAAGGCCATCGTCATCGCCTGTAACACCGCGACCGCCGCCGCGGCCAATACGCTGCGCGCCGAATTTCCGGACGTGCCCATCATCGGCACGGAGCCGGCGCTCAAGCCCGCGGTCGAGCGGCATCCCGGCGGCCGTATCCTCGTCATGGCGACGGCCATGACCGTCAAGGAACAGAAATTCCAGGCGCTCCGCGCGCAGTATGAACAGCAGGCCGAGATCATCCCCATCCCGTGCAGCGGCCTGATGGAGTTCGTCGAGCAGGGCATTCTGCGCGGCGAACAGCTCTCGGCATATCTCTTTGAAAAGCTCTCGCCGTATCTCAAGGTCCCGGTCGACGCCGTTGTCCTCGGCTGCACGCACTATTCGTTTTTGCAGAGCGCCATCCGCCGCATCGTCGGGCGGACGCCAGAGATCATCGACGGCAGCTATGGCATTGCGATGCAGCTCCGCCGCCGGCTGGAGGCCGTGGACGAATTGAACGGAAGCGGCGTGCGCGGAACGGTCACGTTTGAAAATTCGCTGGACGAGCCGGAAATTCTCGCGCTCAGCCGCGCGCTGCTCGACTATGAAGAGGAGGAATGACGCCATGACGACGCCGGAACTGGTACAGGCCCAGCGGACTTATTTTGAAACGGGCGCAACGCGCAGTGCGGACTTCCGCCTCGCCGCGCTGAAGAAATTGCAGGCCGCCGTCCAGGCGAATGAGCGGGCGCTGGCCGAGGCGATGGCCGCCGACTTCCGCAAGGCCCCGATGGAGGTCTATATGACCGAGACGGGCATGGTGCTCGATGAGATCCGTTTCCACCTGAAGCATCTGCGGGCGTGGATGCGCGAGACGCGCGTGCCGACGCCGCTGGCGCAGTTCCCGTCGCGGAGCTTCCGCGCGCCGGAACCGTATGGCGTCTGCCTGATCCTCGCGCCGTGGAACTATCCGATCCAGCTCTGCCTCGAGCCGCTGATCGGCGCGATCTCGGGCGGCAACTGCGTCGTCGTCAAGCCCTCGGCCTACGCCCCGGCGACGAGCCGCGCGCTGGCAAAGCTGCTCGGCGAGACGTTTGAGCCGGAATATATCGCCGTTGTCGAGGGCGGGCGCGAGGAGAACAAGGCCCTGCTCGACGAGCGGTTCGATTTCATCTTCTTCACCGGGTCGCCCGCCGTGGGCCGCGTCGTCATGCAGAGCGCCGCGAAATATCTCACGCCTGTCTGCCTCGAGCTCGGCGGCAAAAGCCCCGTCATCGTCACCGAGAGCGCGGACATTGCCATCGCGGCGCGCCGCATCGCGTTCGGCAAGGTGCTCAACGCCGGGCAGACCTGCGTGGAGCCGGACTATTGCTTCGTCCACAAGTCGGTGGAAGCGGCGTTTCTCGATGCCTACCGCAAGGCTTTGGCGGAATTTTTCCCGGACGGTCGCTTTGATGAAATGCCGGTCATCGTCAATGAGAAGCATTATCACCGCGTGAAGGGCCTGCTCGCGGGGCAGACCGCCGCGATCGGCGGAGAGACGGACGACGAGACGCGCTTCATCGCGCCGACGGTCCTGACCGGCGTCTCGCCCGAGAGCCCCATCATGCAGGAGGAGATCTTCGGGCCGGTGCTGCCCGTGATGACCTATGAAAAATTGGACGAGTGCATCCGCTTCATCCACAGCCGGGAAAAGCCGCTCGCGCTCTATCTCTTCACGAAAAACCGTGCCGACGAACGGCGTATTCTCGACACGTGCTCGTTCGGCGGCGGCTGCATCAACGACACGATCGTCCATCTGGCCACATCGCACATGCCGTTCGGCGGCGTCGGCGCGTCCGGCATGGGGTGCTATCATGGGAAGCAGAGCTTTGAGACGTTCACGCACACGCGCAGCATCCTGAAAAAAGCCAACTGGCTCGATCTGCCGATGCGCTATCACCCGTATTCGGAAGGCAAGCTGCGCATGATCCGGAAATTCATGAAATAAGCAAGCCGCCCTCCTCGAAAGAGGGGGCGGCTGTCGTAGTTTGCCTTTTTTCAGGCTGATCGCCGCGCTAAATAGAGCCTGTCCCAAATAGAAGCGTCATTCTGAGCCAGTGACCGATGTCACTGGCGTGAGAATCCCGTGGATTTTGCGCCCGGATTGTCATTGACGTAGCCTTCCAGAAGATTGACCACGCCCCAAATGCCAAGACCGCCGCCAAGCGCCGTAACAAGCGTCTGAAGGACATCGACTGCGGAATTGAAAAACTCCATATATAACTTGCCGGGAACGGAAGAACACGTCCAGACCGCACTCCCATTCTCCGATACTCCTTTCAAATTCAATTTCAGAAGTGGCCGTTTTGTTGTTAGTGTCTTGTATATATGAAAAAACCGCCAGTTTGCACTGACGGTTTTTGAACGATATAACTCCGACTGCGGATACAGCCGGAGTTTGCTGAGATTTAATTTTCTTTGCCGAGCAGCCAATCCGTGAGGTTCTTTACGCGGATGCCGTTGTAGTTGCCAACGGTCAGGCGGTCGGCGGTCAAGATGATCTTTTCGTAATTATCGCGGATCTGTGCCAGCGGGCGCATCTCGCGCTCAAAGGTTTCCTGCGCCGTCATATCGGCGGTCACTTGATAATAGGTATAGGCTCCCTGCTTTTCCGCGACAAAATCCACTTCCGTATTTCCAATCCTACCGATCATCACCTTATAGCCACGGCGCAGCAGTTCAAGGTAGACCAGATTTTCAAGAGAAAAACCGAGGTCATAACTTCTGCGCGGCAAGATGTGATTTCGCAGTCCAAGATCGACAATGTAGAGCTTTTTGTTGACTTTCAAAAGCTGTTTACCAGCAATATCGAACCGCTCTGCTGGATAGAAGATAAACGATTCCGTCAGTGCCTCTACATAGTCATTGACAGTATTCGGAGAAATTTTTCTGCCGCTGGAGATCAGATAGTCCGTGATGCTGCGGATGGAAACCGGACTGCCCACCACGCTTGCAAGATATTTGGCGATTGTTTTCAGCAGCGCAATATCCGTGATCTTTCGCTTGCTTGGGTCGCTTTCTTTGCGCGCCTGCCGGTCCTCAATATCTTTGACAATGACTGTGTTGTAGATGCCCTCTAAATAGGTTTCTACCTTTTCGGGTGTTCGAGCCATTTTTGCAACGTAAGGCAGCGCACCGTTTCTCAGATATTCTGCAAGACCGCGCTCGGCATCCAGCTCTGTGATGGCAAGGAACTCTTGAAACGAGAGTGGCAGCATCCGAATTTCCACATAGCGCCCGGTCAGGAGTGTTGCCAGATCACCGGAGAGCAGATATGCGTTCGAGCCTGTAATATAGATGTCCACATTCGGCTTGACATACAGACTGTCTACGACCTTTTCAAAGTCGGGAACTTTCTGAATCTCATCAAGGAAGATGTAGGTCGTCTTTCCGGCGACCAGCCGCTCTTTCAGATATGCGTACAGCTTCTTGTAATCCAACAGTTCTTCGTATTCCAGTTCTTCAAAGTTCACGGATACAATCTGCGCATCCAGCGCGCCGTTTTCCCGGAGCCACGCCTGATACTGCATCAGCAGTGTGGATTTTCCGCAGCGGCGGATGCCGGTCACGACTTTGATGACCTGTTCTTCTTTCCAGCCGATCAGTTGCTCCAAATATTCCTTGCGTTCTACCAATGCCGCCGCCTCCTTGATATGATGTTCTTATTATAGAATAGTATTTGCAGAACGTCAAGAAATATTCCGATTTCGGAATTGTTTCTCTACTTCAGGCGGATAAATTCCGAATCAGAAGTGGCGCAAAGATGTGCGCAACTTTTTCAGGGGAGTTTTGACGCAAACCATCAACTTTTTCAAGCGACTTTTTCTAAGAACCTGCAACTTTCTCAGAATCGGCGTCAATCTCATAGACCTCATATGTTTCCTCCGGCTTCACTTTGAGCTTGGTGGATAGAAACTTTTCAATATCAAACGTGTTGCGCCGGTCGGCATCCGAGAGGTATTTGTAATTCGGATGCTTGGTGATGTCATATTTCTCAGACAGGAACGGGCGCACGCCGCGAAGCTGGAGGATGCACTTGCCGCCATCCAGAACTGCCAGCTCATCCACGCTGGCAAGCTCCTTGCCGAGTTTCTGGTAATTGAGCGAATGTGACGTTTCACGCCCTCGACTCTCGCCGGTGTTGAACGTGTCAATCGTTTCTTTCCCAAGCGCCGTAGACAGCTCCTTGAGTGTCGTCGGCTCCGAGCCGCCGAGGAATAGCCGCGAGTCCATGTTGCCAATGATGGTGTCCGCATTGTCCTTATACAACGCCTTGAGCTGGCTTTGCGCCTGCAAAATAAGGCAGGCGGAAATCTCACGGGAGCGGATCGTTGCAACCAGCTTTTCAAGCTGCGGGATCTGCCCGATGTTGGCTGCCTCATCAATCAGGCAGCGCACATGGACCGGCAAGCGTCCACCGTACACATCGTCAGCTTTCTCACAAAGGAGATTAAATAGCTGGCTATAAATCATGGAGATCAGGAAATTGAACGAGGCATCGGTGTCGCTCATAATGAGAAACAGCGCCGCTTTTCGGTCGCCCAGCGTGTCCAGCTCCAGCTCATCGTAGGCAGTCACCTCACGCAGCTCCTCAATGTCAAAGGGCGCGAGGCGCGCGCCGCAGCTCACCAAAATACTTTTGAGAGTTTTGCCAGAGACGAAAAGTCAAGGACTTTTTCATCAAATTCACAAAGAAGTCA